>JALYXC010000112.1 GCA_030947315.1 Verrucomicrobiota bacterium
CCGCGACACTTTTCTTTTGGTTCGCGGCAATTTTCAAAGCCCTGGCGAAAAAGTCACACCGGCCGTGCCGAAAAGTTTGTTCGCCGGATTTTCGGAAATGCCGACCAACCGTTTGCAGTTAGCCAAATGGCTCGTATCGCCCAATCATCCGTTGACCAGTCGCGTCGCAGTGAATCGTTTTTGGCAAATGCTTTTTGGGACCGGCCTCGTTAAAACTGCCAACGATTTTGGGTCGCAAGGTGAATGGCCGAGCCATCCTGAATTGCTCGATTATCTGGCAACGGAATTCATCGCGCGAAATTGGGACATTAAATCCATGCTGAAATTGATGGTGAGCTCCGCAACGTATCGGCAGGACACCAAAATTTCTCCCGAAAATTTAGAACGCGATCCGGCTAATCGTATGCTCGCGCGCGGGCCGCGTTTTCGGCTCGATGCGGAAATGATTCGTGATAATGCGCTGGCCGTGAGCGGACTTTTGACGCGCAAAATCGGCGGCGAAAGTGTGCGTCCGTATCAGCCGCCCGGTTTATGGGAAGCGGTCAGTTTCTCGGCTGAATTCAGCAGCCAGAGTTACGTGCAAAGCAAAGGTGAAGATTTATACCGGCGCGGCCTTTACACTTATTGGAAACGATCATTGCCTTATCCCTCTCTGGTCACGTTCGACGCACCCAATCGCGAAGTCTGCACTGTGCAACGCCAGCGCACCAGCACGCCATTGCAAGCGTTGGTTTTAATGAATGATCCGGTCTTTCTGGAAGCGGCCCGAGGATTAGCGCAGCGGGTTTTGACGGAAGGCGGCGAGAATATTTCACAAAAATTAAATTTCGCATTTCGATTAACCCTCGCTCGCAGGCCGACCAATACGGAAACGAAACTTTTGAAAAACATTTATCGCGAACAATTGCAAAATTTTAAAAAGGATAAAAAAGCCGCCCAAGACTTTGTCAAGATCGGTGAATCGCCCCGCCCAAAAAATTTGGATGAGAGCGAGCTGGCGGCATGGATGGCCGTGGGCAATATTTTATTAAATCTGGACGAAACCATCACTAAAGGCTGATATGATTTTTCAAAATGAAGCGGAAAAAATAATTACGCGCCGCACATTTTTAGCGCGCAGCAGCGCGTCTCTTGGCGCTTTTGCGCTGGCTTCGTTGCTTGGCGAAAAGGGATTTGGCGCTGCCACTTCTTCGCGGGTCAATGGCGCTTTGGCAGGAGTTCATTTTCCCGCGAAAGCCAAAAGAGTTATTTACCTTTTTCAATCCGGCGCGCCGTCGCACATTGATTTATTTGATCACAAACCGAAACTGAAAGATTTGACGGGAACCGAATTGCCCAAATCCATTCGCGGGGATCAACGCATCACTGGTATGACCAGCGGACAAAAACAATTGCTGGTAGTCGGCTCGCCTTTTGAATTTAAAAAACATGGGAAATGTGGCGCGGAATTCTCCGAACTGCTTCCGCACACGGCGAAAGTCGCTGATGATATTGCTATCATCCGCTCCATGTTCACCGAACCGATTAATCATGATCCGGCGGTCACATTTTTTGGAACCGGCAATCAACAACCGGGCCGGCCTACCATGGGCGCATGGATTTCGTACGGACTCGGGAGCGAAAATAAAAATTTGCCGTCATTTGTGGTTTTGCTTTCCGGCAGTGGCGGACAGCCTTTGCAAGCGCGTTATTGGGGAAATGGTTTTTTGCCGGGCAATTATCAAGGCGTGCAGTTTCGCGGGGCGGGCGATCCGGTTTTGTATGTTTCAAATCCCCAAGGACTCAGCGCCAAAACGCGCCGCCAATTGCTCGACGGTGTCCAAGCCTTGAACAAAATGCAATTAGGTCAATTGGCGGATCCGGAAATTGCCACGCGCATTGAAGCCTACGAAATGGCTTACCGGATGCAAACCAGCGTGCCTGATCTGATGGATATTTCCAAAGAACCGAAAGCCGTCTTGGATCTGTATGGCGCTGAACCGGGCAAAGCATCGTTCGCCAATAATTGTTTGCTGGCCCGCCGACTGGCTGAACGCGACGTTCGTTTTATTCAATTGGTTCATCGCGACTGGGATCATCACGCCGACTTGCCCAACGCCATTCGCACCCAAACCAAACTGACTGATCAGGCTTCATCTGCCTTGATTCAAGATTTGAAACAACGCGGAATGCTGGATGACACGCTAGTCATTTGGGGCGGTGAATTTGGGCGCACCACTTATAGCCAGGGCGAAATTACTAAAACCAGTTTTGGCCGCGATCATCATCCGCGCTGTTTTAGCATTTGGATGGCAGGTGGCGGGATCAAAGGTGGAATCACGCTCGGTAGAACAGATGATTTTGCTTACAACCTTTTGGAAGATGGCGTGCATGTTCACGATTTTCACGCGACGATGATGCATTGTCTGGGCATTGATCATAAAAAATTGATCTACCGCTCGGAAGGTCGCGATTATCGTCTCACCGATGTGGCGGGAAATGTTGTGCAGAAGTTACTGGTATAGTTTGAATTGCTTGAGCAGTTATCGACCTAGAACTGTCGAGCAACCATTCTATTTCTTCCTCACATCCAAACAGACTAATTGTTCCAAACTGCGACAATAGATTTTGCCATTGGCCAACACGGGGACAATCCAGGTATTTTTGCCGCCGAGAATTTGCGCGCTTGCTATTTCCCGGTAACCGCTGGGCGAAGCTTCGGCTACGGCTAGTTTTCCGGTATCGCTATAAATAATCAGCTTGCCGTCGGCGATCATCAGCGAACCTTTGCCAAAACCTTTTTCGCTCCACTTGCTTGCGCCGGTTGAAAAATCCAAACATTGAAGGTCCTTCTCGTCGAAGCCATAGAGATGCCCCTTCCAGAGAACCGAAGAATTAACATGGTTCCGCATATTTTTATTTTGCCAGAGGACCTTGGGTGGAGTAGCTGAGAATTGAATCAGCGCGCAACCCGTATTGTAACCCGAAGAAATAAAAACTTTGTCGCCTTCGATAATTGGAGTAGCGGCGTTCACATCGTACATCGTTTTCCACGGATGCCGCCACAGTTCCTTGCCGTCCTTAATTCGAAAGCCAACGATTCCCGATGCATTCAAAATAGCCACACAACGCTCTCCATTTTGGCTGAAAGAAACTGGAGAAGAATAACCTGCGGGATCATCGCCTGTTTTCCAAACTTCTTTGCCGCTAGATTTATCGAAGGCAATCACCGCCGCGCCGCGGGCGCCAGTTTCTACTATCAATAAATTTTTCTCTACCAGTGGCGAAGTAGAAAAACCCCATCTGGGAACTTTGGCGTCATAGTCTTTTTGATAATCTTTAAACCAAACAACTTTGCCGGTGCCAGCCTCCAGACAAAAAAGATTTCCCTGCCGACTTACTGTATAAACAAATTTTCCATCCACCGTTGGCGTGCAGCGAGTCCCAGGAAAACCATTTGGATCTTTGGAAGAACATGGATAAGAATGATTCCAAATTTCTTTACCAGAGTTGGCGTCAAGGCAAAAAATATGGTCGGTTTCGCCAATATTTCCCATGGTGTAAAGTTTGCCCTGACTGACGGACATCGAGGAGTAACCAATACCGACCGCCGCTTTCCAAAGTTGCTTCGGACCTTCGCTGGGCCACTGGACCAGCCAGTCTTTTTCCTGAGAAATGCCATCGCGATTAGGCCCGCGCCATTGAGGCCAATCCTCAGCAAAAAGATTTACGGAAAGAGCGATAAATAAAGCCAGGCTCCAGAGCGATTTATTTTTTCTTTGATTCATGAACAAAAGTTTGCCGCAACCAACGTGGATGTCAATTGATGCGACGTATGTCAGATAGAATTTTTCTCGGAATAAAAAACCCGGACAAATTGCTTTGTCCGGGCTGAAGTTTTGTGCGATTGACCTGAGTTATTGCTGGACCCATTTAATAGCGTCGGCGATGACTACGAAGTTGGTCGTGGTCCAGCAGGATAGTTTCACGGTATTGTTGCCGGCCAGCAAGCTGTAAGTCCCCAGCAAATTCCATTGTCCACCATTGATTTGTTGATTTACACTTACGGTTTGCGAACCTCCGTTATAGTTCACAAAGTAAGGAGCGGTCGTTGAGCGGTTAGCCCCTGTGCTCCACCAAGCATAGACATTGTAGGTGCCAGTGTTGGCGAGATTAGCTACCCATTGAGCTGGCTCACTTACCGGCGCCGTGGAACGGAACCGATAATCCGCGCCATACTTCTGAGTCGCGGAAGTTCCAACTATCCACG
>JALYXC010000396.1 GCA_030947315.1 Verrucomicrobiota bacterium
CTTCTCATGCTTCTGGCGAACATCCTGAAGATGACGCAGCCAATGATCGCTTAAGCCGAGTCGGTCGCGGCGAAGGGCCGCCTTCACGCCGCTACAACCGTAGTGTCCGCAAACAATGATATGGCTCACCTTCAAAATATCCACCGCGAACTGCATAACCGACAAACAGTTCAGATCAGTATGCACAACCAGGTTGGCCACATTCCGATGAACGAACAACTCTCCCGGAAGTAACCCGACGATCTCATTGGCTGGGACACGACTATCAGCGCAACCTATCCACATGTAACTCGGCGATTGCTGTTGGGAAAGCTTAAGAAAGAAATCCGGGTCTTGCGCTCGAATGAGCCCAGCCCAAGCCTTGTTGTTCTCAAAAAGTTGATTAAGATTCGGCATGGTTATTGATTGTTATTTGATAACAACAGTCAAAGTTGAGCCAACGCAGTTCAATAAAGCAAGAATAAAATTCTGAAAAGACTCTAACGGCCCAAGCTCAGCGTATGATTACGCGATCTTTGTGTGTCAGGCGAATCAGTCAAAGTAAAACCCTTTCACTATCTGAGTGACGCTGCCAGATGAAGAAAACACAAAGCCGCGCTGATGATAGTGGGTGGAACTGGGCGACCACGTGTAACCCCAGTAATCAGGGGTGGGTTTCCAGATGGGATTTCCCATGATGTTTCGCACTTCCTCTTGAGTCATCCCAATAGTGACCTTCGCGAAATTCCGCTCGCTGTAACCTTTTGCCCAACTTGTATCTGTCGCCCAACCAAGAAGGACACTATAAAGCGAATCGGTCAGCGTGTAATACTGAACTTCTCGGTAGTAGGTAGTGACAAAAATCGGCAGCAATGCTACGATGACAGCGCCACCGATGATGAGTTTTGTGATTCTAGACGTGGCAGCGGCGCGAGGTCGCGTAATGACCTAAGTTAAGCGAGACAGCTCGCGAGAGGTACCAACCGCGACCAGAGCGAGATGGTCGGGTTCGCTGCAACGCATGGTTAAGCGGCGTCATTGTGCTTCCTATCTAAAAACTGAAACCACCGATACAGCACCGCACAAATCAGGCAGACTGCGAAGCATGAAAAGAACACCGAAAGAACAATAGAAGTGTCAAACCTGCCATTGGTGTGCAGACGGGATGGCCCGTTTGTGCCCTCGTAGCCGTAACTCATGTCGTTTACCATCCCCCAGACAAATCCCAGACAACCGGAGACGACTGCTATGAGTGCGACCACACGCTGTCGTCGTGTCCTACCGACTATCCAACATTTTGGGTTGTCATCCTGTGACGGTGTCATAGTGCGGCCTAACATCTATCTTAAGCAACAAAATTGTTGTATAACACGGTTCATAGTTTTGACTTTAAATCTTCACTTAAACCTTGTCTAGTCTTACCTTTATGAAAATTAAGGGGCAATATTGAAAACTGGCAAACCAGACAAAAAGCGTCCTTTATTTATACCAGCATAAATTTCTTTCCTGTTTGGAAGCGAAATTCCAATTGTAAGAATAAATGAGTTCCTTGCCGAAAATTTTTACCAGTAATTTCAAGATATTTTTAAAAATCCACCGTTTAATTTTAGGACCGGCGGGCGGGCGATCATAATAGCCGTGCAGATCAAAATGGCGATAAAGAAAAAAATAGATATCGGCCAGGTAGCCATGGAGAGGACCGTATTGTTTGATCACACGATACATTTCCCTGACGAGTGGAGTTCCCCCTCGAGAAGTTTTATTTGTTTCACTAAAATGATAACGAGACAAGATTTGGTTGGTAGTGATGAGGTTTGCGCCCGAGATTTTTAACTGATTCCACCAGGCGCAATCAAACGCAAAATGATAGCTCTCGTCCAGTTGGCCAGCGCGGCGGTGTATTTCAGCTTTCCAAAAAGTGCTCGGTTGTTCTATGCCATTCAGATAGGAAATCCGTTTCCAAAGTTCGGATTGCGGCGCGGTATGAATAATAGTTCCATCAGAAAAAATACGGGTGCAGCCGCCAGTCAGAAGAGTAGCTTCCGGATTTTTATGAAATAGCTCGACTACATGCCACAAAGCGCCGGGCACCAATTCATCATCAGCGCAGAGCCAGGCAAAAATTTCGCCTGTCGCCAACTTGAAACCTTTATTAAGAGCGTGAGGTTGGCCGCGGTCTTTCTCAGAAATAATTTTGGCGAAATGTTGGGAATAGTTCTGCGCGATCTGCATGGTATTATCCTGACTGCCGCCATCCACCAAAAGCAGTTCGAGGTTCGGATAGTCTTGTGCAACCAGGGATCGAAGGGTGCGTCCAATAGTTTGAGCCGCATTGAAAGAGGGAATGACAATGCTGATTTTTGGATAAGGCGACGTCACAAAGATACTATTTTAATGATCGGCTCGGCTTTCAAAAAAATAACCCCAGTCCCATGCGAGGCGGCAAATTTTTAACCGGCTTTTGGGAAATCGAGTCATTAATTTCAAAGCGCGTTTTATTTTAGCGCGTGGAACGGGATGACCCAGCGAGCGATCGAGAATCACGTGACTACGGCCATAATTATACATGAGTCGAACCAGGTATCCAAAACGAAAACGGCGAGGTTCGATATGATGTTTCAATTTAAGACGAGGCTGGTAAGCGCAATAAAGTCCAAGGTTAAAGGCGCCGCGCATCATTAACGAATCTTCCGAAGAGAGCAGTCCTTTTTTTCCTTTGCGTCCGAGTTTGTCGGAACCTTTGCCCATTTTCATTTTTTCGAGGTAGGCATTGAGCACACGCCGATTAACCGCCGCTCCGGCTGTGGGCGGCTCCCATGGACCCCAGTAAGCAGCGCAACTGGAAATAACCTGGTCTCCGCAATCTTTAATAGCTAGATTAGCAAGCAGAGGAACGACCCAGGCAGGCACACAAATATTTCCTGCTAGAAGAAGCTTGCCCCCAAAAGCGCCGAGTTGCGGAGTTCGCGCAATGATTTCCATAACGGAGGCTAAATAATCGTCGGCAAGTTCATTGTCATCATCTACGAAAACAATCCATTCGCCTGAAGTAGAGGTAATCGCTTTTTCCCGCGCGAAAACATTCCCTAAGCGCGGCTCTGGCAGAATAGAGTAGGTAACTTCCGCCTGGCGCAGCGGCTGCATTTGCGCGTCATGCAAAGAAGGTTCCGAACCGTTATCAATAATCCAGACGTGAAATAAATTTTTAGCGAGCGTTTGCCGGCCGAGCGCTTCCAAAACAAGGCGGAAAATTTCCGGGCGCGGGTTATGAGTACAAATGCAAACGTCAAGTTTTTGGGGAAACTTTCCTACTGGCGGTAGAAGAGGAACTATCCTATTTTGGCCCTCAGGCTCACTCATGATTCGTTCTGGGATAACGTTTTAGTTTGTGAGAATTCATCAAGTTGTTATGCCTTGTCTTTTAGCGGCGGCTTTTCTTTGGCGACTAAAACTGATCAGGCCCAGATTGCGGCCTATTCTGAGCCACCAATGACTTTTTAAATATTGGAGCGCAGCTTTTTCTTCGGCCAGGAGCATTTCTGTTTTCTCCGCCCAGCGCAGAAGGTCATGGGAGAGCTTCCGCTCTTTGGCCAGGACCGGGTCAACTTGTCCTGTTTGAATGGCGGGCGGCGCGGGCAACAATGTCTTATCTTCGCTTTGCTCGAACAAAGTAATCTCGCGGTCCAAGATTTTTTCTGCTTCCGCAATGTATTTTTGAAGCGCGCGACGCGACTTTTGTTTCTCGTGGGATCGAAATCCGGCCAGGAGAGCGTCTACTACATTTAATTGGGCATGACGAAAAAATCGCGCCCACAATTCCAGATCGCCGGCATACTCGAGGTTGACATCCAGTCTGGCTCCGGCTTTTTCCCAAAGAGTGCGCCGCCAAAAAATACCTTCCTGTTGAATGTAGGGATCGCGGTATTTTTTCTTCAAGTATTTTTCGCGCGACCAGGCGGGGAGGTAATCAACAATCCAGGATTGACGTCCCGCCTCGTCCAAGCCATTCGGGCGTCCCATGATCCATTGCACCTGGCGATATTGACTAAAAATAAAGGCAACCTCTTCCAGAGCTTCCGGGTATAATTTATCATCCGCATTTAACCAGGCCATGATTTCGCCGGTAGTCTTTTTAAATCCGTCATTAATGGCCTGGTATTGCCCGCCGTCCGGCTGGCTTTGCCAATAGGTCAGGTGTTTGGCATATTTTTTAATAATGTCGGGCGAGCCGTCGGTGCTACCTCCATCCATGATGACGTATTCCAAATTCGGATAATTCTGGTTCAGAACTGATTCAATACATTCCTCCAAAAATGGCGCCTGGTTAAAAGAAGGAGTGACGATGGAAATTTTCGGCCACTTGTCTGATTGGCGATGAATTTGAGTTTTGGAAAGTGGATAATTCAGAACTGGCGGCGCTGCTTGAGGTAGCGACGGGTTTTCATCCGGCGGAGTCGGCGCAAATTCCATCACGGGCCAACCCGCTTGTTTTTCTTTATCAATCGCCGCATAACATTCATTAATGTATTGTTCAGTGAACTTTTGCGATCGCTGGGCGCCTCCGTAAAAACGAAAGCCCGCGATCAAGGCCTTGACAGTATAGAGTTTAGCGTAACGCGTGAACCGAAGCCATAGTTCAAAATCAGCCGCTAATGGATAACATGAATCCAGCCTGGCGCCGGCCTTTTCCCATAAGCAGCGTCGCCAATAAGTAGCTTCCTGCATAATAAACAGACGTGCTTTCACGTTTTTTTTATCGAGTAACATTTGGCGGGACCAGGTTTGTGTTTCAAATCCAAAAGAACGCATATAACCCGCGCCATCAAAACCAACTCGTTTCCCGGTCATAAATTCCAACTGCGGCATTTGCATAAAAATATCCGCAATGACGAATAGTCCATCAGGATGAAACTTATCATCTGAGTTTAACCATCCCATGATTTCGCCGGTGGTTTTTTTAAAACCTTCATTAATGGCGGCGTATTGTCCGCCATCCGCCTGACTTTGCCAATAAGTCAAATGCCTGGCATATCTTTTGATGATCTCCACGGAGTTGTCGGTGCTGCCACCATCCATTATGATATATTCCAGGTTAGGATAATTTTGGCTCAGGATAGAATCAAGACACTCTTCCAAAAACTCGCCTTGATTGTAAGAAGGAGTTACAATCGAGATTTTAGGATACTCTGTCACGGGAAGATGAGTTATAGTTGTTTCCACGTTTTCGGTCCGAAGAAACCACTTACTTCTCGGGTAAGTTTTCTGCGATTTTTAAAAATGTTTTATCTTTCATTCTGCTTTTTAGTTCCTGAATTTTTTTTCTTTGTCGGCCCCGCTGGAAACGGGTTTCCCAAGCCGTCAAGTAAAAGATCCAATGCATCTTCTTTCTGCGATAGCTCTCGAGCTGCTCTTGATATTCCCGGCAAAGTTCAGTTTCCGCCAACAAGCTGGAAAAGTCTCTAAATTTTTCAATGGAACCAGATAATCCTTGCGCGATAAAATCTGAAAACGGCCCCAGTTCATTGAGTTGAGTGGCGGTGTCCAAAAGGGCGGCGTGTTCCTTTTGCAGGCACTCGCCAGCCTTAATAACCGCTTTACATAAAAATTTAAATTCTGTGAAAGATCGAATTTCTCTACAGTTTTCCAAAGCATCTTTTACACGATTATGGGCAAGTTGGAAAGCCTCAAAAAAAAACGATGCAGAATTATTTTGTGAATTTAAATTATGGTTTGATTTTTGATGGTGAAATAAAACACGAGAGCGTTCAGAACCAGTTGAACCTACCTCAACGTCCACCGGCAAAAGCAATCCAGGTTCGTCGGAACAAGATTGATACATGGAATGTTCCAAAGAGCGGGCTTCTCCATTAGTATGGTAGGTGGGTGACGGACTCAGATCAGAGGAAGGCGCTGGAGGAGTTCGCAAGGGCGGCTCAATCAAAGCGTGAATGTATAGAACCGGAGGGAGTTCAGGCGAATCAACTCTCAAGGAAATTTTTGGAACCAAAGAAATTTTTTGTTCACCCAAAGCGGTCCTGATTAACGTGGCCAGTCGATGATAAGAACAAGCAAAAGAAAATTCGTTTTCAACATAGAGTCTCCCC
>JALYXC010000115.1 GCA_030947315.1 Verrucomicrobiota bacterium
AAAGGAATTCTATAAACAACTGTTTTAACTTTTGCCTCGCGCCAGAGCGATTTACCTTTCGCGCATGAAAGCCGCTGTTCTTTATGGCCGCGAAGATATTCGCGTTGAAGAAATAAAGTTGCCCAAATTGAATCCGGGCGAAGTGACTATCGCCATTGAAGCGGCTTTGACTTGCGGGACGGATCTTAAAGTTTTCAAGCGCGGGTATCACGCGAAAATGATCGTTCCGCCCGCGCTTTTCGGCCATGAACTGGCAGGAATTATTTCTGAAGTTCAGAACTCAAAGTCTGATTGGAAAGTTGGCGATCGCGTCGTGGTCGCTAATTCCGCGCCGTGCGGCCATTGTTTTTTCTGCCAAAACCAACAGGAAAATCTTTGTGATGATTTGCTTTTTCTCAATGGCGCTTATGCTGAATCAATTGTAGTCCCAAAGCGCTTGGTCGAAAAAAATCTGTTGCGCTTGAAAGTGGAAACTGATTTTCGCGACGCGGCTTTGACCGAACCACTGGCCTGCGTCGTGCAGGGAATCGAAGATGCGAAATTGCGTCCCGGCCAAACTGTTTTAGTCATCGGAGCGGGGCCGATAGGTTTGATGTTCACCGCGCTGGCAAAAAATTTAGGTTGCGTTGTAACGGTGGCCGGTCGCGGTCAATCGCGTCTGGAAGCAGCTCGTCGGCGCGGCGCAAACCAGGTGATTGATGTCGCCGGAAAATCGGATTTAGTTTCAGCAATAAAAACTTGCGAATCGTCATTTCATTTTGATGTGGTCATTGAAGCGGTGGGAAAGCCCGAAACGTGGGAAGCGGCGATTCAACTGGCGCGCAAAGGCGGCACGGTGAATTTTTTTGGCGGTTGCGCGGCGGGAACAAATGTTCGCCTGGATGCCTCGCTCATTCATTATTCCAATCTCACGTTGCTGGCCAGTTTTCATCACACGCCGCGCGCGATTCGCCATGCGTTGGCTTTCATTGAAGCGGGTGTAATTCGCGCTAAAGATTTTGTGGATGGCGAGTGTTCCTTGGGTCAATTGCCCGAATTATTTCATTCCATGGCGGTGGGAAATCGCGCGATAAAAACTTTGATTCGAGTGCGCGATTAGCTTTTAATCCGAATTATTTCTTTTTAACTTGTTTCCAGAAATTATTTCTCTGTGCTTTTTCCTTCGACGAAAACTTCTAACACTCCATCACGGGTCGTTATCACGGGTGGAGGAATTATCACCGCGCTCGGTCAAGGCTGGAAACTAAATGCGGAAGGATTTCGCGCCGGAAAAACGGCTTTTCGTCCGGTCACGCTTTTTGATGTTTCAAAACAGCGCGCCAAAATCGCCGCGGAAATAAATCTGCCCGCGACATTCCCAAAAACGTTTTTAAACGAACGTCATTTGAACCGAATGGAGCGGGCCGGAAAATTTCTTTTGCTGGCGGCGCACGAAGCGTGGCAACAATCCGGTTGGGAAGCTTCCGAAAATTTGCCCATCGTGCTCGGCACCACCAGCGGCGGCATGAGTCTGGGCGAGAATTATTTTCGTCAAGCGTTGCAAACCCCGCATTCGCATCGCGGCCAGGCTTTGCGCGTGGCTCATTATCAAGCGCAGCGGCAAGCGCAAGATTTGGCCGATGCGTTTGGTTTTAGCGGGCCGATTTCCCTCATCGCCAACGCCTGCGCTTCCGGCGCGAACGCGATTGGTCACGCCTGGGAAATGATTCGAAGCGGAAAATCTGACCGCGTTCTCAGCGGCGGTTACGATGGATTGAGTCATTTGGTTTTTTCGGGTTTCGATTCGTTGCAAGCGCTTTCCACAACGCAATGTCGCCCTTTCGATGCACATCGCGATGGACTCGCGCTTGGCGAAGGCGCGGCGATTTTGACACTGGAAACTTTGGAGCACGCAAAAAAACGAGGCGCGAAAATTCTCGGAGAAATTGTTGGATACGGCGCGGCCACAGATTCGCATCATCTCACGCAACCACATCCGCAAGGCGATGCCGCGTTCGCTTCGATGAACGCCGCGACAAAAATTGCGAATTTAAATTCTGAACAGATTAATTATATCAATGCGCATGGGACCGGCACACCGCTGAACGACAGCGCCGAAGCCGCCGCGATAAATCGTTTTGCGGGAGAACACGCAAAAAATTTGCCGGTCAGTTCCACGAAGGCGAGCATTGGCCATACGCTTGGCGCGGCCGGCGCGATTGAAACTGCGATTTGTTTGATGGCTCTGCGCGAACAGTGGTTGCCGCCTTCCCTGACTTTGCAAACCGTGGATGCGGTTTGCCAATTTCCGATTGTTCGAGAACCGGCCGATGCCCCGCTTGAATATGCTTTGACCAATTCATTCGGCTTCGGCGGCGCCAACGCCAGTTTGATTTTGCGGAGGTGGG
>JALYXC010000409.1 GCA_030947315.1 Verrucomicrobiota bacterium
ATCAAAGCGCGATTTGTCTTTTACGGTGAAGCCCATCGATGCGCTGCAATCTAAAACGAAGTAACAACGCAGATTTGTTTCGGCTTCAAATTCCTTCATGTAGAAACGGTCAGTGCGACCGAAAACGCGCCAGTCGAGTCGGCGAATGTCGTCGCCGGGCGAATAATTTCGGTATTCGGCAAACTCGACGCTGGAACCGCGATGAGGACTTTTGTGCTGGCCGGAAACGGTTCCTTCCATCGGAAAACGCGAGAGCAACGGCTGATTCATGAGCCGGGAGAGAACTTTCGCGTCCAGAAATTTATTTAAGCCGTCTGACATGTCCGCTCAATTTACAGGATGGACGGCAACATGGATAACTTTTTTCAAAATGTTCTCGCCGACCGCTCACTTGACTCGCGATGCTCGCAGGGTTTTAATTTCCGCATGAACGCGACCCTGTCCTCCGACGGCAAAATCGTCCTTCCGCCCGAAGTGCGCGACAGCGCTCAACTCAAGCCGGGGGATGTCTTGGAAGTTCAATTTCACAAAGGGACAATTGTTCTGCGCAAAAATCAGCCGCTCACATCCGAGCAATGTGCGGCGTTGCTGGAACGCAGTCGTTCACAGCTCAAACCGACCCCCGAAGATGACACCGCAGTCCAGGAAGTTATTCGCGAAGTGCGGGCACGTCGGCGATGATCGTTGTTTTGGATACCAACATTGTTGCCAGCGCGACCTTCTGGCGCATAAGCGCGGACATTTTGAGAAAAGATATGGAGCGAACAAGCGAATGGAAAGTTCCAACCTCTGAATTTCCTCAAGCAAGCGAAGGTTAACGCGCAATGTAAGTTATTGTTGCTTCTCCATTCGTGACTTCCATTGCTTCTTGTAGTCCTCAAAGCCGGGAGCAGGACTGTTCGTTTTCAAAGGGAATCCAATGACAGAAAAATCTCCGCCAGCCTCAACAATTTTTTCCCAACGCGCTGCGTCGAATCGCATCTGAGCATCTCCAGATTTGCCGGACCTTAGTATTTCCGCAACGACGGGGCTTCCATCTGGTTGACGCCCTTCTCGGCGTTCCACTGTAACCACGGAAATCTCGCGGATAAAAAATTCCGGCGCATCGAACGCTTTAACTTTGCGACGTTCACCATCCAGTGTGACTTTGGCAGTCATCAATAATTCGTAACGGTCGAAAAGCAACGCTTCCATTACCAACGTCGTTGGGCCAGCGCCTCCGACGTAGTAACTGAAATAACTTCGCGTGAGGTCTGGAAACAATCGAGCGAACTGTTGGGCGAAAGGAATTGAATTTGTGGCGTCTTTCAAGGCCACTGCGTAATTGCTTTGCGTCTTTTTGAGATACGCTTGCGCCTTTGAATTTGTCAGGTTCATCAGCGCTTCAAAATATTCAGCGTTGGCGTTATTGGTTGTCAAAGATTGTTGCGACTGTTTATTTGATCCGCAACCGAACAATAAGAGGCTCACGACAAATGGCAAAAACTTCCAATTCAACTTTCGCATAGAGTTCATCGAATCCACTGGGTTACGCCCGCACTTTTTCTCCACGAACTTCTTCGAGCAATTTTTCGATGATGAAACTGCTGGTGACGCCTTCGGATTGCGCCTGGAAATTCGTCAAAATGCGGTGCATCAAAACGGGTTGGGCGACCGCTTCCAAATCTTCCATGCGGACGAGATAACTGCCTTGCAAAACGGCGCGAGCTTTGGCGCCGCGAATCAAATATTGCACGGCGCGAGGACCGGCGCCCCACGTCACCCATTTTTTTATCCATTCATGCGCATCTTCGGAACGCGGACGGGAACGGCGCACCAAATCTACGGCAGTGTCGTAAATATGATCGGGGACGGGAACGCGTTGGACGGTTTCCTGAAAGGCGAGAATTTGTTCGCCGTTGATTAAATGTTTCAGCTCGGCGGGCGGCGCGCCGGTGGTTTCGCGAGCGATGCGGCGTTCTTGTTCGAGCGTTGGATAATCGAGATTGATCAAAAACATGAAGCGGTCGAGTTGCGCTTCGGGCAAGGCGTAAGTTCCTTCCTGCTCAATTGGATTTTGCGTGGCGAGTACAAAGAACGGCGACGGCAACGGAAAAAATCTTCCGGCAACGGTGACGCGATGTTCCTGCATCGCTTCGAGCAAAGCAGATTGTGTTTTCGGCGGCGTGCGATTGATTTCGTCGGCGAGAACAATGTTTGCAAAAACAGGGCCTTTGACGAAAACGAAGGCGCGGCGTCCGGGCTGGTCGGTTTCCTGCAAGATGTCAGTGCCGGTAATGTCGGACGGCATGAGGTCGGGCGTGAATTGAATGCGATTAAATTGCAGCGACATCACTTGCGAAAGGCAATTGACAATGGTGGTTTTCGCGAGGCCGGGAACGCCCATGAGCAATCCGTGGCCACGAGCTAGAATACAAATTAAAAGCCGCTCGATAACTTCGTCCTGACCAATAATTACTTTGGCAAGTTCAGCGCGAATTTTTTGATAAAGATTTCGCAGTTCATCAATAGCGGCGACGTCGTTGGCGGAAGTTTGCGCTGGTTCAATCATGCGAAGATTTTGACACAGTGAACGGGTGGCGTCGAATTAAGATTCTATTTGAAATAATTTTTTTGGCCACCGATTTCACGGATGACGCGGATTCTTTTTCCATCTCTGAAATCTATGTCAGCTATGGCTAAAAAATGGTTATGCGTCCGGCACGGTCATTTTAAATTTCGGAATGCGCGTTAAAACTTTTCGGCCCAGCCCATCTATTCCCAAATAACTTCCTTCCGCCACGGCCCATTTCGTGTCGAGCAAATGAAATGAATTGTAACTAAATTTTCCACCCGGCTCAATGGTGGGAAATTCGCCGACCACGCCATCGCCTTCCACGGCGGTGACTTCGCCGCGACTATTCGTAACGACCCATTTGCGGCCTTTGATGGTCACGGGCAAATCCGTTTCATTGTGGATGCTGATAAAATAAGCGAAACAATGCGGGCGGTCCGGCGGCGCGGCGACTTGCGGCTGATGCAACACGCGGTCCACCGTGACTTTTAAATCGGCTGGCTCTAAAAATTGGGACGCATTCACTGCGGCAAATTACGCGAAAAATTTTTATCGCCAAGCGGAATGAGCAATGGAAAAAACCACCGACGAAAATTCGACGGCTATTGAGCGCGCCCGAATTTTTTTTCCAATTCGCGATAATTCATTTCGATTAAAGTGGGACGCCCGTGCGGACAAGTGTACGGCATGGAACAATGACGCAAATCATTCACCAGATTTTCCAGTTCAGCGCCGGTCAACGGATCGTTGGCCTTGACCGAATGGCGGCAAACGGTTTTGACCACCGACCGTTCGCCCAATCGCAGCGCATTGACACTTTGACCGGCCGCTTTTAATTCGTCCACCAGTTCCAAAATAAACCGGCGCGGCTCGCTCGCTTTGACAAAGGGCGGCAACGCATCCAGCAAAAAAGTGCGCTCACCGAATTCATTGAGACCGACGCCGAGCCGCGTGAGGATCGGCAATTGGCGGCGCAGAAATTCCGCGTCGCGCGCAAAAAGTTCGACCGTTTCCGGCAGGAGCAATCGTTGCGAAGCGGCGCTGCCATTCTCTTCCAAACGGCGCATCATCTGCTCAAATAAAATCCGTTCATGCGCCGCATGTTGATCGAGCAGAACCAATCCGCGATCCGATTCGAGCACGACATAAAGTTTTCCCACCACGCCAACCACGCGCAATGGAACGCGCAAAAGAGGAACAGGATCGGTTGAGGGAATTTTGAATTCTTGATAGGGAGTTTTGGGTTGAGGAAAAGCAACTTCCGCAACGGGTTTTGGGTCGGGCCAATTGAACACCGGTTTGGAAAGTTTTGGAAAATCCGGCAGATCTTTTGGGGCCGGTTCTGTTTCGATGGAAGCCATTTTTTCCAAAGTGAGTGGAGCGGATTCAATCGGCGGCGCGGATAAAACCGGTTTTAATTTTTCGGGAGGCGCGTGAAAATTCAGAAGTGTTTCGCGCACGGCTTGAGTGGTTAATTGGCGAACGAGCCGTTCACGATGAAATTTTATTTCGCGTTTAGTGGGATGAATATTGACATCCACTTCCGCCGGATCTATTTCCAAAAATAAACAGCAAACCGGATAACGGCCTTTCATCAGCGCAGTGTGATAGCCTTCGAGCAGCGCAAAATTTAATCCGCGATTTTCGATGGGCCGGCGATTGACGAAAAGATACTGATCTTCGCGCGTGGAACGAGAGACGCCGGGCGCGCCGATAAAACCCCAGATATTAAGTTTTGAGTTTTGAGTGTTGAGTGTTGAGTTTTCAAATTCTTCTTCGTTGTTTTCTGGGGAAGGCAATTCAGAGGAAAAATTTACCGGCGCCAATTTTATTTCCGCGCCCAGCAAGGCCCGCATCCGTTCGCGCAAAGCCGATAATTTTGTTTCAGGATTTTGCGGATCTATTTTTATTCCGGGCAATTGCCAGACCAGCCGCGTGTCGCGCAAAAAAGTGAACCCCACATTCGGATAACCTAGCGCAGCCAAAGTTAAATAGTGATGAATATGGGCGAATTCAGTTTCTTCGCTGCGCAGAAATTTTCGTCGCGCCGGCAAATTGAAAAAAAGCTGGCGCACTTCCACACTCGTTCCCGAAGCGGAGCCGGCCGCTTTAACTTCCAGAATTTTTCCGCCGTTAATGACGATTTGTGTTCCTTCGACAGTTTGGATTTCAACTCTCTCTCGCGTGGTGAGAATAAATCGGCTCACGCTGGCAATGCTCGGCAACGCTTCGCCGCGAAACCCCATTGTGGCAATGGAGCTTAAATCTTCGGCGCGCCGGATTTTGCTCGTGGCATGTCGCTCCAGACAAAGCAGCGCGTCGTCTTTGCTCATGCCGAATCCGTCGTCAGTGACGCGAATCAGGCTGCGTCCGCCCGCCTGAATTTCCACCGTGATGCGAGTCGCTTCCGCGTCAAGCGCATTTTCGACGAGTTCCTTGACGACACTCGCCGGTCGCTCCACCACTTCGCCCGCGGCGATTTGGTTGGCGATTTGTTCCGACAATAAACGAATCCGATTCATGGCCCTTGACGAATAAGGTTAATGGCAAATTGAAAAAATAGAAAATTGAAAACTGGCACTGGCAATTTGTTTTCGCCGCGCAAAATTCTTTCAAAAAAAACTTTTTTCTATTTGACCGCGCTTTTTATTTTTAGTAATCAGCACAGTTCCTTGGCGGCGTGGAACGATTGCCGTGGCCATGAGCGTGCGGACCCGGCAAAATGCAGCGATAAAATAAATGTTAAATTCGAAGTCATTTCTGGCGGTGGACTTTGGGGCAGGCAGCCTCAAGCTGGCGGAGTTTGAACAAAACGAAGCCAACGGCCTGCGGCTCAGACAATATGGAATCACCGCGCTCGGATTGGAAGGCTCGCAGGAAGCGGCCCGCGAAAAAGTGATCCAGAAAGCGTTGCAGGATTTGCTGGCCGAAAAACATTTCGGCTCAAAAAACGTCGCGGTTTGCGCGCCTGGTTTTCATGTTTTTTCCAAATTCGTCAAGCTCCCGCCGGTGGACACTTCTAAAGTCACGCAGATTATTCAATATGAAGCGCAGCAAAATGTGCCGTTCCCGCTGGCGGAAGTAGTTTGGGATTATCAAATTTTAGGAACTTCCGCCACGGGCGAATTGGAAGTGCTGTTGGTCGCCATCAAAACTGATATTGTGGAAGGACTTTTTCGCGTGGCGGAAAGCGCCGGTTTGCGCATGCAGTTGGTGGATGTTTCTCCCGCGGCGCTCTGCAATGCGTTTCGCTATAATTATGGCGATCAGGAAGGCTGCACCATGCTTCTGGATATTGGCGCCAAGACGAGCAATTTGCTTTTCTTTGAAAAAGGAAAAGTTTATTCGCGCAGTATTAATATAGGCGCCAATTCGATCACGCAGGATTTTGCGACGGAATCCAAACTTCCTTTTGCTGAAGCCGAAGAAGTAAAAATCGCCGAAGGTTTTGTGAGTCTGGGCGGCGCGTATGCCGAGCCGGAAAATGCACGGCAGGCGGCCATTTCAAAAGTCGCCCGGCAAGTCATGACGCGCCTGCATATTCAAGTTAATCAAACCATTCAGTTTTATCGCGGGCAACAAAGCGGCTCGGCTCCGCAACGATTATTTCTTTCCGGCGGCGCATCCGTCATGCCTTACACCTCGCAATTTTTTGCCGAAAAATTAAATGTGCCGGTGGATTACTTTAATCCGTTCCGAAATATTCAAATTGATCCGGCGCTGAATTTGGAAGAAGTCGCCAAAGTGGCGCACAGTTTTGGGGAAGTGGTTGGATTAGGCTTGCGCAATTTAGCGCATTGTCCGGTCGAATTAAATTTGATGCCGGAAAGTTCCATTCAGCGGCAGCAATTCGCCCAAAAAAAACCGTATTTAATTGCGGCCGTTTTCAGTTTGGTGCTGGTCATTTTTGCGATTGCCTGGTTTTATGACCGAATTGTCGCCATCAAAGAAACCGAAGCCAGCAAGCTCGAAGCGCAGGTCGCGCCTTTGCTGCAAAAGAAAAACGCCGTCAATGCCGCGCGCGGCGAAGTTGAAAGTTTAAAAAAAGAAGCTGACAAAATTATGGGGCTGGTGGACGCCCGTTTTTATTGGGCAGAATTGTTGAATGAAGTGCGTCGAATCATGATTGCGACCGAAGCCAAAGCGAAAGAGCAATTAAATACCGATGTCGGCATCTGGATTAAAACTTTTTCACCAACGTTGCCGACCGGAACGGATTTCGCCGCGCCCGTCGCCGGACCGAGTGAATTTATTGATCCCTCTTTTCAGGCGCGTTATGGCGTTGGCAAAGGGGCCGGAATGCCCGCGCCAGTTGCGACAGCCGCGCCGAGCGCTGATTCGCCCAATGATATCACCACCATAACGCTACTTTGCGAAGGAGTGAATCTGGAGAAGACTGTTTCGTCTTCGGCCAATTTCAAAGTCGCTTTTCTTTTGAAAGATGAACTGATGAAAAGCCCGTATTTTAGAACCAATGATGGAGTCGTTTTGGATGCAGCGGGAATTAAAATCGAAACGGTTCCCACGACGTTCACTTTTGGAATCACGCTGAAATTAAAACGGACTTTTAAATTTAAATATGCCCTGGATTAAACGTCATTTATTTTTTGTCGTCCTGGCAAGTGTCGCTTTGGTTTTATCAGGCGTGGCGGGATTTTTTCTATTCACAAAAATGAAACAAAATTCCCAGGTCCGCGAAAAGCTCAACGCGCAAGTGGAAGAATTAAAAAGTGTCTATAATAATAAACCATTTCCGAATCCGGAAAATCTGGCCGCAGCCCAGGCGGAAAAAAAAAGGGTTAAAGCTTTTATAGATAATGCGCGCACACTTTTTTCGCCGCCGCCTTCTTTTCCCAAAACGAATGACCGCGGGTTTATTGAATTATTGAATAATACCATTGCGGAATTAAAAGGTGAAGCGTCGAAATCTGGCGTGACACTTCCCTTACAAACGGCTGCGCCCGGAACTGCCGCAGTCACCTCTTCCACTTTGCCGGCCGGCCCGGCCCAAAGCCAATATGCGTTCACTTTTTCCAACCAAGAAGACAAGCTGCAATTTACTCCGGGCAGTGTCGAACCGTGGTTGGAGCAACTGGCCGAAATCAAAACCATTTGCCATATTTTGTTCGAGGCCAAAATCAACACGCTGGAAAGTTTGCAGCGCGCGCCGGTCTCCAAGGATGATGTGGGCGGGGCCGATTATTTGACTCTGCCCGCTTTGACTAATTCGCTCGCCACTTTCATGCCCTATTCAGCGACCTTTACCGCCTTTAGCGGTGAGCTGGCCGCCGTGCTGGATGGAATTATGCGTTCGACCAATTGTATTGTTGTCAAGAATTTGGATGTTAAAACGTCTGATGCAGTGCTCGCGATACTCTCCTCCGAAATTCCCGTCACCGTTCGGCGCGGCGTAATTTATGCGCCGGCTCCGGCTCTCGCGCCGCGTCCGGCGGCGAATTCTGAATTTGAAGCCCGTTACGGAGTTGGCAAAGGCGCGCCGGCAGTGGCTCCACGACCGGCCCCGGTATTTGCGACGCCCGGGACGCGCGCGCCGACCAATCTGGCGCCTGTGACGATTTTGGCGGAAAGACCTTTACGCATTACGCTCCTGCTCGATTTCGTGAAACTCAAAACGGTTCAAAAATAAAATGGAGTTTCTAAAAAGACATTACGAAAAAATTGCGTTGAGCGTCGTGCTGCTTCTTTTGGCGGGAGTGGCGTTCTGGCTGAAAATCGGCATTGCCCATGCGCGGGAGGATTTGCAAAATTCCATCACCACATTGCCCAAACCAGCGGAGTTTCAGCCGGTGGATTTGACGACCAATGCGACGGCGCTGGAACGATTGAAAAAACCGCCGGTGATCACGTTGGCCGCCCCGCATCTGGTTTTCAGCCCGATGATTTGGAAACAAAAATCCACTGGCGATCTGGTGAAATTGACTTCCTCGAATCCGGCCGATGCATTGAAAGTGATAAAAATCACGCCGCTTAAATTAATTATTGCCTTTGATAAGGTTTCCGGGGAAGGCTATTGGTTTACGGTGACCAACCAGATCGCGCACAAGTTTCCGGGGCATGGCGAAAAAAAATATATGAAGCCAAAGGAAAAAAATACGCAGAATAAATTTTTTACTTTGCTCGAAGTCAAAGGCTCGCCGGAGGATCCTTCGGAATTTACCATTGAACTGGTTGACACCAAAGAGCGCGCCACCGTGGGGAAAAATAAGCCGTTTGAAAAGGTGGAGGGTTATGCGTCCGATTTAAAATTTGATTTGGAAAATAAATCATTTCCCGATTCGCGAATTAACAGCCGCCTGATTTTCGGCGGCGACACAAATAATGTTATTGCCATAACTGCTGAGGAAGTTAGAGTGCAGGCAAATTCCAATCAAAAACAAACGACCTTGAAATCAACAAATGCGCCCTCACTGAAATAATAGTGTGAAAGTTAAAATCCCATGACTAAAGCCATTCATTTATCTCTGAGTTTAATGTTGTTGCTCGCCCCCGTTTTTTCATCGCGGGCGCAAACCAATGATGCCGCCCAGACCGCTGCCGCCCAGACGGCCGAGGAAGAAGCCGTTCGCCGCCAGGAAGCGAC
>JALYXC010000412.1 GCA_030947315.1 Verrucomicrobiota bacterium
AAAGTGTGCCGCTGATTTTTATGATTCACGACGCGCCCAATTCCGCGATGAAAAATGCCTTGGAAAAAATTTCCGAATTGCCCGTTGTAAAAGCGCCGCCGGTGATGATTCGTGTGGAAAATTTTGATTGAGCGAGGTATTTTTTTGTATGAGCACTATTGCTGAAATTAACGAAACTATTCATCACCTGACGAACGAAGAGTTGCGCGAAGTAGAACGAAAATTGATACAGGAATATCGCGAGCGAAAAGTCGGACTCATTTTTGACGACTCGTATGGGACATTGACAGAGGAAGACTTGCGTGCTGTGCAAGAACAAGTCTTGCGCGTAATTGATGGCGACCTATCTAAGCAATGAGTCCGCAACGCGGCGAAGTTTGGCTGGCGGATTGCGGATTGGCGGCAAAGGTTCGTCCAGTCGTGATCATCAGCGTCCCTTACACTGATACTGACCGCGCCTTGATCACGGTGGTGCCGCATACGACAAAAATTGTCGGCTCGCAATTTGAAGTGCCATTACCGATCCGCTGGTTGGAAAAAGGCGCGTTCAACGTTCAGGCAACATTTCCACTCGTGCCGCCACAATTTATTCGCAAACTCGGAACATTGACGCCCGAACACCTTTTGGAAGTCGAAAAGGTTTTGCGGCGATGGGAAGGACTGCGCTGATATTTTATTGTCATGCCGCTGCTATTTCGATCAACCAATGAGCAATCGTCCAGCGTTAATTTGCGCGAGGCCATGCTGGCCGGACAAGCGCCGGATCACGGACTTTATTTCCCGGAAAAATTTCCCCGCCTCACGCCGGATGAAATTGCGGCGTTCGCGAATTTGCCCTATCACGAAATTGCTTTTCGTGTGTTGTCCAAATATACCGAAGATATCGTTGAGCCGGCCGCGCTCGCCGCAATATGCCGCGAGGCCTACAACTTCGCAGTGCCCCTGGAAAAAGTTTATGACCGCGTGCATGTCATGCGTCTCGACCAGGGACCGACCGCATCATTCAAAGATTTTGCCGCGCGCATGATGGCGCGGTTGATGGGCAGGTTTTTGCAAGAGGACGGAAATCAACTCACTATTCTTACTGCGACGAGTGGCGACACTGGCTCCGCGGTAGCGCATGCGTTTCGTAACGTTCCGGGCATCCGCGTTATTGTGTTGTTTCCATTTGCGGAAGTTGGCGTGAGCCAGCGAAAATTGATGACGACGTTGGGCGAGAATGTTCGCACGGTGGCAATTGACGGAAAGTTCGATGACTGCCAGGGCATGGTAAAAAAAGCCTTCGGTGATCCAGCGCTAAAACACATTCCGCTTTCGTCAGCGAACTCAATTAATATCGGACGCTTGTTGCCGCAAAGTGTTTATTATTTTTATGCCGCGTCGCGCATTGCAAAATCCGGCGAACCAATTGTGTTTTCTGTGCCGAGCGGAAATTTCGGCGACATGATGGGCGGGATCGTGGCGCGGGAGATGGGTTTGCCGATAAAAAAAATTATCGCTTCAGTCAATGACAACGACGCCTTTCCGCGGTTTCTTATGAGCGGCCATTACGAAAAAGTTTCTCCGTCGCGCAACTCGGTTTCAAACGCCATGAACGTCGGTCATCCGAGCAACCTCGCGCGCCTCGTATCCGTCTATGGCGGGCGCATGGACGAGACTGGCAAAATTCATCAACAACCCGATCTCGCCGCAATCCGCCGCGACTTATTTTCCAGTTCCGTTTCCGACGAACGGACACGTGAAACGATTCGAGAAGTTTGGAATAAATATGAATTGCTGCTCGAACCGCACGGCGCGGTGGCGTGGCGCGGCTTTGAAGATTGGCTGGAAACCGCATCGCTCGATGGCTTGTCAGCGGCAATTCTCGAAACGGCAAATCCCGCGAAATTTCCGGAAGAAATTGAAAAGACAATTGGCTTTTCCCCCGACGTGCCCGACGCGATAATTGCGATGAATAAATTGCCGGAAGATTATGACCGCATGGGCACGGATTATGAGAAGTTCCGAGAGTATTTAATTGGGAAACACGAGAAAGCGTAACGAGAAGTGCGGGCGTGTTCCGTAATTTCTGAATTTTGTCCGAGCGAAGGAAATGTTTCTTCAATCCACTGTTTCATTTTGCGAAAGTTTCCAAGAGCTGCTTGACACCGCACTTGGTCAAGGGTACGCATTAAGAACTAAAAGTGGTTCCAAATGAAACTTAAATCGCTTAAACTGGTTGGAGTTCTTGCATTGTCTTTCTCTATCTCCGTATCCGGGGTCACGCTGTATGTGGACTTGAATAGCACCAACGCCATGTTGCCCTACTCAGATTGGAGTACTGCCGCCACGAATATCCAGGACGCTATCGATGCTGCCAGTCCAATGGATCAAGTCCTCGTTACAAACGGTGTTTATCGAAGTGGTGCGCGACTCATAACGGGAGTTGCGACGACAAATCGAGTGGCAGTAACCAAGGCGATAACGGTCCAAAGCATCAACGGCCCATCGGTCACGACAATTGAAGGCTACCAAGTACCCGGCACAACTAACGGGTCTAGTGCTATTCGTTGCGTGTATCTAGCCAATGGGGCCGTATTAACCGGATTTACCCTAACGTATGGCGCTACGGGGACTACGGCTGATAACGGTGGTGGTGTATGGTTTCAAACGCTCTTACCAACAACCACTTCAATTGTTTCTAATTGTGTGTTGACGGGCAATTCCGCCGGCTTTGGCGGAGGCGGAGCATATGGCTCAGGCACCTTAATCAATTGCACTCTAAGCAGCAACTGGGGGAGGCTTTATGCGGGTGGAGCATACGGATGCAAATTGGTCGGATGCATTTTAAAAGGGAATTGGACGGACGGTTCGGGCGGCGGTTCCGGGGGATGCGTCCTTACAAACTGCGTGTTGACAGCGAACTGGGCGCGCCGGAATGGCGGCGGTTCTTATGGGGAAAAGCTGATCAACTGTACGC
>JALYXC010000466.1 GCA_030947315.1 Verrucomicrobiota bacterium
CAAGTGGACCACGCGGACATTATGGGCTGGGATTCCGTGGTCGTTTCCAATCTGCAAAAAATTCTCGACCAACACGCTGCGAGTCTCGTAAAGGCGCATCAAATGGGTGTGCAAATTATCGCCGGAAGCGATGCCGGTTCCTACGGCGTCGCGCACGCCATCGGTTTGCTTCGCGAAATGGAATTAATGGAACGCGCCGGTTTGCCCTCGCTCGCGGTCATCAACGCCGCCACCGGAAACAGCGCCAACCGCCTCGGCTACAAAGAAAATTTCGGACGCATCAAGCCCGGGGATTTAAGCCGGTTCATTCTAACGCGCCACTCACCACTCGATGGCGTGGCCAAACTTCGGAAACCAAAGCACGTTATTTTTGATGGAGTCGATTACGAGTCGAGAGAGAACCCGGACGTCAGCGGATTGTGATTTGAATTATGAAAAATATTTTTTTCGCTTTTGTTTTCTGCGTGCTCCTTTCTGAACCAAATCTCTGCAATGCCGCCGCGCCTAAACTTTCCATTCATTTAATAAATAATCAGGAATATCCCATTCGACTTCCCGTAACGATTCGAGATGTTCGTTTGCCCGCCGCGGGTTCGATGGATGATCAACCTGTTCAACAAGATGGTTCAAATATCGTTTTCGTGGCCGACGTTTCGGCGAAAAGCGAAAAGGAAATTTCTTTCAGCGCTGCGGAATCCACTTCGCGCAAAATACTTTCGGTGGCTGCGGTCGAGAACGGAATCGCTTTTTCGCTGGACGGAAAAAACGCCGGTCAACTGACCTGGGATGTCGTCGTCGAGCCGGCGAAAAAGAGAAGTGCGGAAAGCGAAATCGTCAGCACAAAAAGAGATTATGCGAAGGCGTTTCAAGCCATTCCCTTTTCGTTTGAGAAAAAAAGTTCCGGCGAAGTTTTTAATACATGGTCTGCGAAAAATACAAAATCGGGACTCTCGCTTTTCATTGAACTGAAAATTTATCACGAAGGTTTTGTGGATGTCACCGCTCGCATCACCAACGAATTCGCACCGACGTCGAATGTCTCCGCCGCGCTCGTCACTCGTTGGGATCATCCGCCGCTGGAAAACAGAACGTTGTGCTACGACAACCGGCGCAATGAATTTGGCGCGAGTGCCACGACCGACTTTCACGAAAAAGAAGGACGTTTTTGGCACATCCAACACGGTGTCGATTGGGTTCGTTCGCAAATTAAAAATGGGCCGTCGGTGGTGTGGCTGAATCCGTTTGATCCGGTTTTCACCGTGCGCGCCGAAGCCACCGAAAAAAGTCCGGTGCGCTACATGGTCGGCAGCGAAGCGCAATTTGGACGCGAAGCGCAAAGCATTCCCGGCGCATTATTTTCAATTACAGAAATCGCCCGTCCCAATATCAAATCGTATCGCGACCGCGTTCGCGAAAATGTTCTTCCGCCCAAAGGCGAAAGCTTTGAAATCACCACGCGTTTTGCATTTCAGAAATCCGGCGTGAGCGACGATGTGGCGGATCAAATGTTTCTGGGAACGACTTCTTATCGCGAAGAACATTTTGACAACGGAAAAGCTGAACTCGTTTTCGGCGTGAAATCGGTGCGCTTCGGCACGAGCTATTTTCCGTATTCAACTTTCGGCGAAAATTTTGACACCTATAAATTGCCGGGAATGGATCGTGAAGGTTTTTGGCCACTGGCTGCCGACACGGTGAATCAATGGCCACTTTTTGCAGACGAGATTCGACGCGACTTGCGCCTGGCAAAATGGATGGGTTTCAAACTCATCCGCCTGCATCACTTTGAATTGCTCGCGCCCATTGATAAAAAAATTCGTCAGGAATATCTCGATTTTTTATTCAACGAAATGCGGCATCTCAAACTTTTAGCGTTGCTGGATATTTATGCGTCACCGCAACAAATTGAGGAACTTCTCAAACGTTACGGCGATGTCATCGACGGAATTGAAATCGAAAACGAAATTTTGATTTGGAATCTCCCTGCGACGAAAACGAACGAGTGGAAAGAAATTTATGACACAGTGAAAAATGTCGCGCCGCACGTGAAAGTCAATTTAACGGCGCAAAACAACACCGGCATTTTTGACCGGCTGGCGCAACTCGGCGTCGGCTTCGACCGCATCGGACTTCATTCCTACGTGGACACGCTCGACGCCTTGCCGAGTGCACGCGGCTGGGCGTTGGCCGCGGGAGATTACGGGACGCGCATCGGCAAACCGCCGACGGTGACGGAATGGAATTTTCGCGGGCTGACGCGGATGAGTCCGGAAAATCGCGCGAAAATTTATCCGCAAATTTTTGAAGGCGCATTGGCGACGCGTTCGATTCCTGAATTTTATCAATTTCAATTTCAGGAAACGCTTGCGCCAAATCCGGTGATTGGACGCGGCAATCTTCTTCGTCATTACGAGATGTTTAATCTAAGCCGTCATCCGAAAATGGAGGCGCTGGAATTCGCCAAAATCATCCAGCGTTACAGTGCGGAAAATGATCCGACCAGAATTTTGGATGTTGATTACGCCGAAGTGGATTTGGAGAAAAATGGAAATGGAAAAGCGACGCTGAACGTATCTAATCGGTCGGATATGCCCCTGAAACTGAATGCGGTGATTGAAACGCCAAAAGATTTGAAACTTGAAATTACGGGTTCAACAAAACTTTCCATTGCTCCGCGCGAAACCAAAAAAGTTCCGTTCACCTTGACGGTTTTGGGAGGCAAGCCCGGTTTTTATCACGGCTTCATTCGTCTCGAGGGAGAAAATAATTTTCTCCGCTACGCCGCCATCGAAGCGCGGTTGACGGGAATCCCACAGCTTCAATTCAAGAACCAGGACGAAGTGCAATACTCGCGCGAGATAGCGGAAGGTTCCGTTGGTTTTCTGACGAATATTGCCGCAGTGGTTTATGGGCAGGACGCTCCGGTAGTAGAAGTGGAAACCGCCATCGCCATTGCGCAGACTTTGGAAAGCGCCACGGGAAAACTGGTTCCGTATTTTCAACTCTACGATTTGCCAACGGAGGCGCGAGCTTCGGGGAATTTGATTTTAGTCGGCACTGCAAAAACTCACGCTCTGATTCAGGAAGTGGAATCGAAAATTCCTTCTGGAAAAGCGAGTGTGATTTGTGTTGAACGCCCGCCCTCACCCCGGCCCTCTCCCCCAGGAGAGGGAGAAAAAATTCGCGCCGCGAAAGGAAAAAATACCGAATGGCTTGTCATCAGCGGGCCGGATTCCGACTCCGCGAAAGGCGCTGGAATGGATTTTATTTTGCGCTATTGGAAAACCGCGAAAGATTCTGCGTCGGGCAAAGTTGGGCTGGTTCAAAAAAAGTTACCGCGGGGCATTGACCCGGCAAAATTGCCGTAATTAGGTAGCGTTCGTCGCGCTGCGACGAACGAAATTGTCGCAGCGCGACAATTCTACCTCATCAAGAGTAAAAATAGTTTGTCCGCTTTTCATTTCGGTGGGCATTAGTAGGTGAATGCACAAGCCGGATGACATCACGCTGCTGCGGGAATTTGCCACGCGCAATTCCGAGGCCGCCTTTGAGACATAGTCCGATGATGTCGCTCCTACGGAGCTTTTTCATTTTTGGATGTTGTTCTACAAACAGGTCGCGCCTACGGCGTTGCGGTTTCGTTGGTTTGGTAATTTTGACCGCCCTCACCCTAGCCCTCTCCCCCGAGGAGAGGGAATGGAAGACACAGCTTTTGGTTTTTGTAATAACGGTTCGCCCCATCCAGCGACTTGATATTTCAAAGCGGCGGAAAACCCTTCTCCTTCTCCTGGGGGAGAAGGCCGGGATGAGGGCGAGCGTCCCTCTAAATCTATCCGCGCGTGACCGACAAAATCCCAATTGAAAATCGTCCCGCAGGGAAACGGGAAACTAGCCAGCTACGAAGTGGCTGGATTCATCGCGGAAAATCATTTGTGTCCTGGAGGGACGCCGGAAGCCGTCGTCCTATTTCCATCGTCCCTCCGGGACGTGAATAGGTTTGATATAACTTAACCAGCCACTTCGTTAGCTGGCTAATTTCCCGTGTCGCTCCGCGACTTTGTTACTTTCGTTGCAACAAGCCTTGGGCACGAAGCCATTCCTCGGCGCGATTCGGCCAGGTCGCGGAGATGCTCTCGGTTTTTCTCAGACCGTAGCCGTGTCCGCCGCTTGGATAGATGTGGAGCTCGAACGGAATTTTCGCCTGCTTCAACGCGAGCGAGTAAGCCAAAACATTTTCAACATGCAGCGGGTCGTCCTGTGTCATCACGAGAAAGGTGTGAGGATGATTGGTGGTAACGGAAACTTCGGGGGAGAGTTGCGTGAGGTTATTGGTCAACATGAGATAGGCCGGGTAGATGAGTAGCGCGAAATCGGGACGAAGGTTTTCTTTATCGGCAGAGTCGAGGTCGTCGTAGGTTCGTTTGGTCGAAGTAGAGAGAGATGCTGCCAGATGTCCGCCCGCCGAGAAACCGATAACGCCAGTTCGCTTCGGGTTAATGTGAAGTTCAGTCGCGCGATGGCGAACGAGGCTCATGGCGCGTTGGGCGTCTTGCAGTGGCGCGACATGTTTTTCCAACCCTTGGCGGCGCGGGACCCGATATTTCACGAGCGCTGCGGTGACGCCGAGAGAATTCAACCACTCGCAAATTTCTGTGCCTTCGATGTCGGTGGCAAGGATGTTGTAAGCGCCACCCGGAAAAACCAAAGCGGTGGTGCCGATGTCCTTCTGCGC
>JALYXC010000468.1 GCA_030947315.1 Verrucomicrobiota bacterium
CGACGACCCGAATTTCCACCGCGGTTTTTTTGCGATTGCGCAATTTTATTTCAAACGATTCATCCATCCAATGGTTTTTGGAATCTTGTTTGTAGTTTGTCCGCTGCCGTTCTCCGACTAGATCAAAAGCATTGCCGGTGGTCACACGAATCAGTTCGTGGCGCGGCGTGTGATCAATCATGTTCTCGCCCGTGAATTCCATTTGGCCATCGGCATCGCGACGATAAAAACGGAGCCGGCCTTTGGGCAATGCCATGCCGAGATGATTGGTTTCCGAGTTGGTAAATTCGCGCATCACGGAGACTTTCGGATTCGATTGTGTGCCGTAATTTTGGTCGTTGCGAATATTCTCAAAATCCCAACCGGCGAATCGCCCAAGATTTGCGCCATCATAAACATAAATCGGTTTGGATTTAATTCCGGCAGCGCGCACGAATTCCACCTGCTTGGTTTCGCGATCGAGCAAAGTCGCTGGACGCGCCAATGAATAAAGATGATATTCATCGAACGATTTTTCGGTAACGGCGGGTGCCGCAACTTCTCGTGTCTTCAGCGCATATCGTACAGCACTGCGCTCTTCATCCCGCTGAATTTTATTCACGTCGCCCGCCATCAATTTAATTTTTGCTTTTTCAAAAGTTTTGCCGCTCTGATTATCCATCGTAATCCAGCCGACCAGATCGAGCGTCTCGCCATTAGTGGGCGCGACAATATTGTAATCAGCTTCCCAGCTCATTCCGCCGGTGACATAACTTAATTCCGCGTCGAGTCGGCCCGGTTTGTCCGTTTGAATTTCCCAAGTCAAAGTGGGTTGGAGAATCGTGTTGTCGCCGAGTTCTGGAAAAAGCGGCAAGCCGGGTAAAGTAAAACGCATTTTTCCGTCCACTTCGATAATCGGCTGGTTCCCGCCGGAAGCGCGATCCATTTGCGATTGAGCATAATCATCACCGTAGCGTTGCATGGCCGCGTAATGCGGCACGTAACCGCTGCGAATAATTTTTCCTTTAATGATTTCTATTTTCGGTTTGCCTTCTTCGTAACGTGTCGTTTCAAATTCAATTGTTTTTCCTTCGAAAATGGAGAGCAATAATTCCTGCGAAATCGGATCGGCCCGAAAATTTTGTTCAAGAATTTGCAGCGCGCGTTTGCCGCTCGGATCGCGCAGCACGACCGAATCCGGTTCAAGATGCGCGGTCGCGCCGGTATAGCGCAATTCATTGACGCCAGCGCGCAATTCCAGCCGAACAATGTCGCGCACCACGGCAAAGTTTTGATTGTAAATGGTCAAGGCCGGTTCCGCGAGAGCGAGACGGCAGAAAAAAATTCCCGCGAGCGAGAGTTGAGTAAATAGTTTCATAAGATTGCAATTTAATCAAAGGCGTGTCCGGCGCAGCACAAAACATTTTTGACTTTATGTCGAACCAATTCCTTGACCTTTTGGCGAGCGGGGCCGAGATATTTGCGCGGATCAAACTCCTTCGGATTTTCGGCAAAACATTTTCGAATCGCCGCCGTCATGGCCAGGCGCAGATCAGTGTCAATATTAACTTTGGTGCAACCAACGCGCCGGGCGATTTCAATGTCCGCTTCCGGAACGCCGGCGGTGTCTTCGCCCATTTTGCCGCCGTATTTATTTATTTCGCGGGTCAAATCTTTCGGGACACTCGAGGCGCCGTGCAACACGAGCGGATAATCGCCTAGTCCAGCGTCGAGCAGCGCTTTTTTTATGGCTTTCAAGCGATCGAGATCGAGATGTTGTTCGCCTTTAAATTTATAAGCGCCGTGAGAATTTCCAATGGCCACGGCCAATGAATCCACGCCGGATTCTTTAACGAATTTCACCGCTTCTTCAGGATGCGTGTAAGCGCCGCCTTTGGAATAACCGCCGCCTTCTTCGCCATCGTCGTGTTGTGCGCCGACGAGCATTCCGAGTTCGCCTTCGACCACGCAATTATGTTTGTGCGCGTAATCAACGACTTTTTTGCAAACCTCGACATTTTTTTCGAACGATTCGTGGCTGGCGTCAATCATAACGCTGGTAAAACCTTCATCAATACATTCCTTGCAAAGCTCGTAGGAATCGCCGTGATCGAGATGAACCGCGATCGGAATATGCGAGAGCGAAACCGCCGCCTCGATCAATTTTTTCAGGTAAATTGGATGCGCATATTGCCGCGCGCCCTTGGAAATCTGGAGCATGACCGGCGCTTTTTCTTCTTCGCAGGCTTCGATAATCGCCTGGAGAAGCTCCATATTATTCACGTTAAAAGCGCCGAGCGCGTATTTGCCTTTGAGCGCTTTGGCGAACAAATCTTTGGTGTGGGTCAGTGGCATAATTTTAAATCGGACGCAAAATTTTTGCGAATGAGCGGACATTAAAAACCAGCGCGAAAAAAAGAAACAGAATAAAATTCGGAATTCAGAATAAAATTCTGCGAAAGCACGGCGCGTTTTACGCCAAGCGGGATTATTCAGTAAAAGTTCGCATGCAGATCAAGTGGAATCATTGGAAAATTTTTATTGCGCTTTTGATGCAGTATGCGTGAATTAAGACGTATGTTCATCCCTAATTTTTTGCGCGGTAAAAATCGGTGTCTAAAGTCATTCGTCTGCATCGCGATATTAAGTTTAGCGCATACCGTGCCTGCGGAAACTATCGGCGTCCCTAATTTTTCTTTCGAATCGCCTTTTACGGTATTTGTTGACACACATATTGACTTTTGGCAGGAGACTCCAAAACCTGATTCGTATAATGAAAGTGGCGGGTTTACCTGGGACCAACTTACGGGTGTTTTTCTCAACACGCTTTTCCCTCTTCCCAGCCACATTGACAACTGCGATGGACTCCAGGCGATGTATCTTTTCGCCGTCCCCCAAGTTGGTTTGTTTCAGGATTACGACTCCACAGATTGGGCGCGCCCGACACCGCTACACGCTTTTAACTCCAGGTTTGAAATCGGCAAATCATATCATTTAACAGTGGGCGTCATTGGCGGAGGCGGCGGAATGACTAATGGCGCAAGTCTGGAATTCAGTTTTTATTATCGGGATTCTTCGAGTAACAAGATTACTATCGCGGCCACCAATATCATTCACAGTCTGGCCGTGTTTCCTACTACCACGCATTTTGTGGATTGCTATTTGGATATCGCAGCGGTGAAAGCGAGCGATGCGTGGGCCGGCAAAAACATCGGAGTGCAAATTGTCTCCACCGTAGATCCGTTATTAGCGGGAGGATATTGGGATCTGGATAATGTGCGATTAGTGGCCACGCGCGAGCCGATTTTGCTCAATCCCGCGCTGAGGAATAATCAATTTACATTCACATTGCAAAGCGAACCCCTGTTAACTTTCGAGATACTGGCCAGCACTAATCTGGCCACGACCAATTGGACGAGTGTGGGCGTGGTTACAAATTCGACAGGAACAGTTTCATTCACTAATACAGTTTTCAATTTAAACCAGCGTTTCTATCGCGCGCGGCAGTTACCCTAGTTTGATAGATTTTCCGATGTTTGGCGAGCGATCGAAAACCACTTTTGGATTCACGCTTGTCGAACTACTAGTGGTCATTGCGATTATCGCAGTTCTGGTATCGCTCCTTCTTCCCGCATTGTCTTCGGCCAAAGAAGCGGGACGAAAAACCGCGTGTCTCTCCAACTTGCGCCAAATTGGTTTGGCGATACAAGCTTATGCCAACGATAATAATGGCAAAATTCCTTATGGCCCGCCAGCCCCGCCATTTACTAGTCCTGCTGAGTTCTATCCTTCCACTGGTTCACCCACCAGCCTGCTTTCGCTAAGAAGCGGCCTTCCGGTAGGATTAGGTTTAACTTTGCAAACCTATCTCGCCGCGCAGCCAAAAGTTTTCTTCTGTCCGGGCAGCGACCAATCTATCGACGCTGATACCGAGCTTGCCAAAGTGGGAAAGAACCAGGCGCAAAGCAGCTATTACTATCGCCATGCCGGAAACACTCAGTTGTTTGGCCCGAGCACTGAGGAACACATTCAACTCGATAATTTGGGGACAAATCGGAATGGATTGAAGATTCAAGCTCTGGCGATAGATACAATTTTTTTGTGTCCTGATGATTTAGCCGCCTTTAATGTCAAGACGCGCACGCATCACAAACAAAAATTCGCCGGTATTCTCTTTGCCGACGGACACACTGTTTCCCGCCAAAATCGTGAGGCGATCTTTACGGTGGATGTGCGGAACTATGCCGAAGTAAGAGAAGCTTTCGATAAAATACTTAAAGTTCTCGAACAGGCTGACCTGCAGCCGTAAGAGAGTTTTACTCAACGGCGGTGGGCCGTTTAATCGCTTGCCAATTTTTAGCTCGCACGTAATATTTCCGCTGGCAACATTTGCGGGATCTGAAGCTTTTTTTTTCGAAAACATCGGAAGGGGTCTTAGCTCAGTTGGTAGAGCGTCTCGTTCGCAATGAGAAGGTCAGGGGTTCGAATCCCCTAGGCTCCACTTTTTTCAGAATAGGAAATTCCGGCTGGACCGCAATCTTAATTTTCCTCAGAGCGCATTTGCCAGGCATCCGCAGCTTCTTCCGGGGTGCTGTGGCCATCGGTTTTTCCTTTGCATTTTACACAAACCACGCACCAACAATCTTTCGCTGGATGATGCAAAATTCCGTGGCGACCGCAAAATGGACAAGGCAACAA
>JALYXC010000486.1 GCA_030947315.1 Verrucomicrobiota bacterium
GCGATCATGCGGTTGGAACTGCTCACACCACAAGGCGATCTCGTGTTATCGGAAACATACAACAAGCTCTTCACGATTCATGGCGTGGTGATGGTGTGGTTCTTTTTGATTCCTTCGATTCCGTCGGTGCTGGGAAATTTTCTGATTCCACTGATGATAGGCGCGCGGGATGTTGCGTTTCCGAAACTGAATCTGTTGAGCTGGTATCTTTTTATGCTCGGTGGATTCTTTACGTTGCACGCGGTTATTCTCGGCGGTGTGGATACGGGGTGGACGTTTTACACACCTTACAGCAGTGCGTATTCAAATACCCACGTTGTCGAAATGGCGTTGGGAATTTTCATCGCAGGCTTTGGTTCGATTCTCACCGGGTTGAATTTCATAATCACCATCCAAAAAATGCGTGCGCCGGGTTTAACGTGGTTTCGACTGCCGCTGTTCGTGTGGTCAATGTATGCGACCAGTTTGATTCTCGTTCTGGCTACCCCGGTTTTGGCGATCACGCTCGCGCTGATGGCTCTGGAACGCATCTGGGGCATTGGCATCTTTAATCCCAAGCTCGGTGGTGACCCGGTTTTGTTCCAGCATCTGTTCTGGTTTTATTCGCATCCCGCAGTGTATATCATGATTCTGCCGGGCATGGGTGTCGTCAGTGAAATCATTCCCTGCTTCGCGCGCAAAACAATCTTCGGCTACAAATTCATTGCGTTCTCCAGCCTGGCGATTGCGATCCTCGGATTTCTGGTGTGGGGGCATCACATGTTTGTGAGCAGCCAGTCCATCTATGCGGGCATGGTATTTTCCATCTTGAGTTTTCTCGTGGCGATTCCGTCGGCGATCAAAGTGTTCAACTGGACGGCGACCCTGTTTCGCGGCTCGATCTCGTTTGATGCGCCGATGCTTTACGCGTTGAGCTTCATCGGACTGTTCGCGATCGGCGGATTGACTGGACTCTTTCTCGCGGCGTTGGCGGTGGATGTGCATGTGCATGGAACGTATTTTGTCGTCGCGCATTTTCATTACATCATGGTCGGTGGGATGGTGACGGGGTTCATGGGGGGGCTGCATTTTTGGTGGCCAAAAATCACCGGGCGGTTATATCCGAAACGGCTCGCGCAACTGGCGTCGTTGATTTTATTCGGCGGGTTCAACCTTACTTTCTTCCCGCAATTCGTTCTCGGCTATCTCGGAATGCCGCGCCGCGTTCACAATTACGCGCCCGAACTTCAAGTGTATAACGTCCTCTCGACCGCTGGCGCGACCATCCTCGGCATCGGTTATTTGCTGCCGCTGATTTATTTCATCTGGTCGTTGCGTTATGGAAAAAAGGCGGTCGCAAATCCGTGGGGCGCGACTGGTTTGGAATGGAAGACGCCATCGCCACCGCCCAAGCATAATTTTCCGGAAACGCCTACCGTGACTGAAGACCCTTACAATTATCCGCCGCTTGATGAGAAAGGAGAACCGCGCGATGTCTGATAACAAGTCTATTGTCGCGGAACAATTCGAGGACGCGCAGCAGCAAAGCGAAGCGTCGCATCTCGGCATGTGGACGTTTCTGGCGACGGAAGTTCTGTTCTTCGGCGGATTGTTTCTGTCCTACGTCGTCTATCGCCATTTTTACTACGCTGGTTTTGCGGCGGCATCGCATCACACTGATGTGATTTTCGGCACTCTGAATACGGCATTACTTTTGACCAGCAGTTTGACGATGGCGCTGGCGATTCAGGCCGCCAAGGAAAGCGCGACACGCACTACGGTGCGATTTTTGCAACTGACGCTGGTTCTTGGGGTCGCATTCCTGGTCGTCAAGGGATTCGAGTATCACAAAGACATTGCCGACCATCTCGTTCCCGGCGCGAATTTTGATCCGTCGCTGCCGCGTGGCGCGCAGATCTTTTTCTGGTTGTATTGGGCGATGACGGGATTGCACGCCGTCCATTTGACCGTGGGTCTTGGCGTTTTGAGCCTGATGACGATGCTGGCGAAACGCGGAAAATTCGACAGCCGGTATCACACGCCGTTGGAAGTCGCCGGACTCTACTGGCACTTCGTGGACATCGTGTGGATTTTTCTTTATCCGCTGCTTTATCTGATTGGCCACAAATGAAAACACCCAACGTCCAACAAAAATTATATCTGAAAATCTGGCTCGCGTTGATGGTTTTCCTTTTTATGACGTGGGGCGCGGCGCAATTCAACCTTGGAACAATGAACATCGTTGTTGCGATGACCATTTCCGTGGCGAAAGCG
>JALYXC010000496.1 GCA_030947315.1 Verrucomicrobiota bacterium
TATCACTCAATCCCATTTTGTTAAGCGCTTTCACACTGTCGCCGCCGCCGATAATACTTTTCGCGCCATTTTTTTGAGTGGCCTCCACGACGGCTTGAGCGACGATTAAAGTTCCTTTCGCAAAACGTTCATCTTCAAACATGCCCATCGGGCCGTTCCATAAAATAGTTTTTGCGCCGCGAATCACTTCCGCATATTTCTTCGCGGTTTCAGGACCGATGTCAAAACCTTCGGCGTCGTCGGGAATATCCGGCTGGCTGTTCACACGCGGATTTTGCAATTCAAAAATCGGTTTTCCTTTTTTGTTTAGCTTTTCGGTTTCGACGGGAGTCGCAATAATATTGTCGGTTGGAATTGAAAATTGCACACCGCGCTGTTTGGCTTTTTCCACAGCCGCATTGGCAACATCAATTTTGTCCGGCTCGACCAGTGATTTTCCTGTTTTCAAACCTTGGGCGAGTTTGAAAGTGTAAGCCATCGCGCCGCCAATTAAAATCGTGTCGGATTTTTCAATCAGTTTATCGATGACATTTATTTTATCGGAAACTTTTGCGCCGCCGAGAATCACGACAAAAGGACGCGCCGGATTTTCCAATTCTTCGCCGAGAAATTTCAATTCGCGTTCCATCAATAAACCGGCAGCGCATTTTCCGCCGCGCCTGGCAATGACGCGAGCCACTCCTTCGGTCGAAGCGTGGGCTCGATGCGCCGCGCCAAAAGCGTCGTTGACAAAAGCGTCGGCAATTTTCGCGAGGTCTTCGGAAAAGACAGGGCAATTTTCTTCTTCGCCCGCGTGAAAACGAACATTTTCCAAAAGCAAAATGTCGCCGGGTTGCAATGCGCTCACAGGCTTTTCAACTTTTTCGCCGACGCAATCTTCGGCAAAATTTACTTGGCGCGAAAGGAGTTCAGAAAGTTTTTCCGCAACGGGGCGAAGCGACATCGAAGCCTCAGCTTTGCCTTTAGGCCGGCCCAGATGCGCGGCCAGAATAATTTTCGCGCCGTTTTTTATGAGCAATTCCAGGGTCGGCAAAGTTTCCTTGATGCGAGTGACATCATTGATGAACATCGCGCCGTTTTTTTCTTCCATCGGCACGTTGTAATCCACGCGCACTAAAACGCGTTTGTTTCGAACATCCAAATCTTTGACCGTTAATTTCGCCATAAACAAGTCGGGGAGAATAGCGAAGCGAGAAATTGAGTCAAAGAGAATTAGACAATTAGATCAGTGAAATTTTTTAACCTCGACCTAACAATGCCGCGCTATAGAATTTTTTGAGCCGAGTACAAAAGCCGTTTTGGATGCACGGGTTTGACCGGTATTAAATCAGCTTCGTTGAAAGCAACAGCAAGGCTCGTTTCATCAATGTCGAGCAGATGCTTGTCGCGGGTAACGAGAATAGAAATTTCCGCGAGCGCCGTTTCCGCGAGTATAATTCCGTCGTTCACTTCTTCAAACGGCAACAGATTTTTTTCCGCAGGCGTTCAGAAAATTTTTCGGCGATGTCAGCATCGATTGATTTTAGAGCGAACGGTTGAATATTCCAGTGAGTGAGATTGCTTAATGCTTTTTGTGCCACGGTACGTTTTTCTTTATCCCTGTCTTGAGCCGCAACAGAAAGCTCCATGACAGATGTAGGGGAAACGAGAAATTGGAATCCCAGCCGCTAAAAAAAATCTTTGAAATCCTGGGCGAAGATTTCCTTTCCAGCCAGATCAAAAAGAAAATTAGTGTCGAGTGCGAGAAGTTTTTTTTGCCCTGTGGCCCCCATAAATCATTGCCATTCCATTACGAAAATGTTCCGCACGTTGTTCAGCAGAAAGAGCGTTGGCCTTTTTTCTAACTTCTGCGGCCAGTTTGCTCCCGCGTGTTTCATCAGAATAATCCAACGCTGTATTCAACTTTTTTTCCATGAGTAAGGGATGATTTAATTTTCGTGTTTAACAATGTCCGACATGTTAAACAAAGTCAAACCGAACCGCAAATGCAAGCCCGCTGCTTTTGGCTATAAAATTACGCCAAAATCTTTTGCACAATTTCGCCTTCGACATCGGTCAGCCGGAAATCGCGGCCTTGAAAACGATAGGTCAGTTTCGTGTGATCGAAACCGAGCAGATGCAAAATGGTCGCGTGCAAATCATGAACATGAACTCGATCTTCGGTCACATGAAAACCGAGGTCATCGGTTTGGCCGATTGTCACGCCGCGTTTCATGCCGCCGCCCGCGCACCACATCGTAAAAGCTTGCGGATGATGATCGCGGCCCATGCTGCGATTGGCATCGGGATTAGTTTCGACCATCGGCGTGCGGCCAAATTCGCCGCCCCAGATCACGAGCGTTTCATCAAGTAAGCCGCGTTGTTTTAAATCTTTGATCAGCGCTGCAGAGGCTTGATCGGTCAGACCCGCTTGAGTTTTTACGCCGCCGGTGACGTCGCTGTGATGATCCCAGGCTTCGTGAAAAAGTTGCACGAACCGAACACCGCGTTCCACCAGCCGGCGCGCGAGCAGACAATTATTAGCGAACGAAGGTTTGCCCGGTTCGGCGCCATACATTGCCAGTGTTTCTTTTGATTCTTTGGAAATGTCCATCAATTCGGGCGCGCTGGTTTGCATTCGAAACGCCATTTCAAATGAATTGATGCGCGTGGAAATTTCGGGATCGCCCACCAGATCAAGATGATGTTGATTTAAATTTTTTAACGAATCGAGAGATTTGCGCTGCATTTCCGGCGTGATGCCGGCCGGATTTGAAAGTGACAAAATCGGATCGCCGGTTCGACGAAATGGCACGCCTTGGTAAACGGTCGGCAAAAAACCGCAACCCCAGTTTGATGCGCCGCCACTCGTGCCGCCAGCGGAACTTAAAACCACGAAGCCAGGCAAATTTTGCGATTCGCTCCCCAGCCCGTAAGTGACCCACGCGCCCATGCTCGGCCGGCCGAATTGCGTGGAGCCGGTGTTCATCAAAATTTGCGCGGGCGCATGGTTAAAGGCGTCGGTCGTCATTGACTTGATAATCGCAATATCGTCCGCAACTTCGGCCAGGTGAGGCAAAACTTCCGAAAGTTCGGCGCCGGATTTTCCATGTTTATTAAATTTATATTTAGAAGCGAACAACGCGGCGTCGGGTCGAATGAAAGCGTATTTCTGTCCTTTGACAACTTCGGCGGGAACGGGTTTGCCATCGTATTTAACGAGCGTTGGTTTGTAATCGAACATGTCGAGTTGGCTCGGGGCGCCCGCTTGAAAAAGGTAAATGACCCGCTTGGCTTTTGGAGCAAAAGAGGGCGGCTTCATCGCGAGTGGATCAATGATTTTTTGAGTCGCGCCGGATAAAGAATTATTGAGCAACGAAGCCAGTCCCATGGACCCGAGACCCACGCCGCATTGTTTCAAAAACCAACGCCGCGTGATTGCTTTCCCGATTTCGCGATTTATTTCATTTTGAAAATTCATTTTATTCTTTGGTAATCGTCTCATCCATATTCAACAAAACTCGCGAGACCATAGTCCACGCCGCGACCTTGTGCAAATTCACCTCGGCCGGAAGATTTTTCGGATCCGGCGCCGCTACGGCCACTGCCTTATCGGTTCGTTCATCAAAATATTTTTGCTGATCGTCGAGCAGCGAAAGCATTTGATTCAATTCTGTTTCATCGGGCAAACGTCCTGTGCAAAGTCGAAAGGCATACATCGCTTGTGATTTATTATCTGCGCCGCCTTCCTTAAAAACTCGCAACGCCAATGCTTGCGAGCATTCGTGAAAAACGGTGTCGTTCAAAGTCGTCAGCGATTGCAACGGGGTGTTTGATCGAATACGGCGCACGCATGAAAAATCGGCGTTGGGCGCGTCGAAAATGGAAAGCCCCGGATACGGCACTGACCGTTTCCAAAACGTGTAAAGGCCACGGCGATAACGATCTTCGCCCACGCTCGTTTCCCATTTCATGGGTGCGCCGTAGCCGAGCGAAAGCACGCCGTCTGGAATC
>JALYXC010000510.1 GCA_030947315.1 Verrucomicrobiota bacterium
ACTGGTTTGCTGATAATCGTTTTAGGAAAAGGGACAAAACTTTCTGAAAAATTAATGGGCGGCGATAAAGTTTACGAAGGCACTATTAAATTTGGGGAAACCACTTCGAGCTACGACGCCGATGGTGATCTCACCGCTTCGTGGCCCGTTCCACCGCTCACGATTGCTGAATTAAATGAAGCGACCATGAGCTTTCAAGGCGATCAAATGCAGATGCCGCCGATGGTTTCCGCGATTAAAAAAAATGGCGTGCCGCTTTATAAACTGGCCCGAAAAGGGATCGAAGTGGAACGCACGCCGCGCTTGATTCGCATTTATAATTTTCGATTTACAAAATATGAAGAGCCAATTGGGTTTTTTCGCGTCGCTTGCACGAAGGGAACTTATGTTCGGAGCCTGGCTCACGAACTGGGCCAAAAATTGGGCTGCGGCGCGCATTTGCAAACTTTGCGTCGGTTAAATTCCGGCAGCTTCGATGTCGGAAACGCCATTTCGCTCGACGATGCTTTGAGACTTTCTTTGAGCGATTTGGAAAAACGAGTTATTCCGTTTCTGAAACTAGCTTCGATGGATTAAGAGTAAGAGTATGATTAAGATTACGAGCGAAGGGGGAATTTTTCATGATCTTTACTCTTAATCATAATCCTGATCGTAATCCTTCTTTTCCCAGATGAACATCATTCACGCGGCCAACGAACTGAATCCAGATTCGCGCAAAATTTGCGTGGCCATTGGTGTCTTCGATGGTGTTCATCTTGGCCATCAACAAGTCATTCGCCAGATGATTGCCGAAGCGCGCCAACATGAAGCAATGGCGGTTGTCGTTACTTTTGATTGTCATCCGAATTCAGTGGTCGCTCCTGAACGCTCGCCGCCATTGATTTATTCGCTCGAAAAAAAATTGCGCGTGATTGGATCGCTCGGCGCAGATACAACACTCCTGATTCATTTTGATAAATCTTTCAGTGAAATTTCTGGTGAAAAATTCATTCGCGATTTGGCTGAAGATTTTGGACGCATCCACAGCGTTTGTGTTGGGAGCAATTTTACTTTTGGCTACAAACGCGGTGGCGATGTCGCGCTCCTAAAAAAACTGGGCGCAGAATTAAATTTCACGGTGCATGGATTGGCCGCCGTATCGCTCGACGGCCAGCCGGTCAGCAGCACGCGTGTTCGTGAAGCGATTCGGGCGGGTGATTTCGATGCCGCCAGTCAAATGCTCGGACGCGCTTATTCTCTTTGCGGAAAAATTATCGAAGGCGACAAGCTGGGCCGGCAACTTGGGTTTCCCACGGCGAATTTAAATGTTGCTGGACTGATTCTTCCGCCGACCGGAGTCTATGCGATTCACGCCACAGTTTCGGAAAAAACTTATCGCGCTGTTTTGAATATTGGGTTTTGCCCGACGCTAAAAAATCCCACTCCCCAAGTGCAAATGGAAGCGCACCTGCTTGATTTCTCGGAAAATATTTATGGCCGCGAGATGGAAATTATTTTTGTGGAAAAACTCCGCGAAGAACAAAAATTTTCTTCGCTGGAGGATTTGAAACTACAGATCGCCAAAGACATCAAAACAGCGCGAACACTGTTTTAACCTGACCGGGGTAGCATCTGCCTCTGGCGGGTGCGAATAAATTGGATGTTCGATGTTAAATGTAAGATGTTTTCTTAAATAAAACACCGAACATCGAACATCGAACTCTGAACATCGAATGAAACGGCTTCGCACCTGCCAGAGGCAGATGCCACCGGAAAAAAGCCTGAACAAATTTTCGCGATTGCCTGTCCATTCAGCGCAACTATCCTTAAATCACATGAATACCGGAATTACTGCCATAAACGAAGAAGTCCAACGCGCCAGCGCTTTTACGCGTCCGCTTTTCACTGAAATTGGAAAAACTATTGTTGGCCAGACCTATCTGGTCGAGCGGCTCGTCATTGGCCTGCTCGCCAATGGCCACGTCTTGCTCGAAGGGGTTCCCGGCCTCGCCAAAACACTTTCCGTAAAGTCACTCGCGCAAAGTATCAGCGTAAAATTTGCGCGGCTGCAATTTACGCCCGACCTTTTGCCCGCTGATTTAATTGGAACGCAAATTTACAATCCGCAAACCGGCGCATTCACCACGCGACGCGGCCAGATTTTTGCGAACCTCGTTCTCGCCGATGAAATCAATCGCGCGCCGGCCAAAGTGCAGAGCGCGTTGCTTGAAGCGATGCAGGAAAAACAGGTTACGATTGGCGACCAAACTTTTAAACTGGAAGAACCGTTTCTCGTTCTCGCGACGCAAAATCCAATCGAACAGGAAGGCACGTATCCATTGCCCGAAGCGCAGGTGGATCGCTTCATGTTGAAACTCAAAATTAATTATCCGAGCCGTGCTGAAGAACGATTAATTCTCGATTTGATGGCGCACACCACTCCGCCGCCCAGTGCGCAACCAGTCGTCATGCCGCACCAAATTTTTGAAGCGCGCAAAGTCGTTAACGAAATTTACATCGACGACAAAGTAAAAGATTACATCGTTGATTTAGTCTGCGC
>JALYXC010000521.1 GCA_030947315.1 Verrucomicrobiota bacterium
ACCATACTCTTCGCCGCCCTAAAACTCGATAGTTTTGATTCACCCGCGCTGACCAGATATCGCCCAGCAAAGGTTTGAAGTGCAACAATGGATGAAAGCAATCGTTCTCCCAAAGGCAAAATTTTTCTTTGGCTTGCGCTTGAATTTTCTCCGGCAGATCTTGAAAACAAATCCAAAACTCGCGATGCGTTTGGGAAATCACGGAAGGTCGAGGAGTTTTCCATTTTTGATATCCGCATCCACTTGAGTCAGCAATTTATCGAGCCTTCCTGCCGCAAGATCGGATTTCATTTGCTTATCCCATTCATCCTCTTCCCAGCCGTGAAGGCATCCAGCCACTTCTGCTTTTTCCTCCAAAGTCAAAGTTTGAATGGCTTGTTTAATTTCGTGAACGCTCATGGGATGAATGTATTAGATAAAAATAAAATAAACAACTACGCCGGTTCCTGCTGACTCAGGCAATGAAAAGAGCCAAGTCCCCAAATCAAGTCAGTCGAATCAATTCCCACCACGCGGCGGTCGGGAAATTCCTTCTGCAAAATTTCCACGGCGATTTTATCATTTTGATGGCGATAAGTCGGAACGAGCACGAGCTGATTGGCGATGTAAAAATTAGCGTAGCTGGCCGGCAAACGCTGGCCCTGGTGTTCGATAACGCCTGGCATCGGCAATTCGACAATGCGAAACAGGTTTCCATCTTGATCGCGCAATGTGCGAAGGCGTTTTAAATTTTCCTGCAAAATAGAAAAGTCTTCATCCGCTGAATTTTTTTCCACGACAGTGACAATCGTCGTCGAATTTACAAAACGGGATAAATCGTCGATGTGGCCGTCGGTATCGTCACCGATAATTCCCTCGCCGAGCCACAGGATGTTCCTCACACCGAGATAATCGGACAAATATTTTTCAATGTCGGATTTCGATAAATGTGGATTACGATTTTTATTCAGGAGACAAGATTCCGTCGTCAAAAGTGTGCCGTGCCCATTGACTTCAATCGAGCCGCCTTCCAGAATAATTTCCGGAGAAAAAAGCGGAAGATCGCGCAGCGTGGCGACGTGTTGCGGGATCGCGTCGTCCAAATCGAAAGGCGGATATTTTCCGCCCCACGCATTGTAGCCCCAATCCACAACAGCGCGTTCATGTTTTCCATTTTGATCGCGCACCAAAAAAATAGGGCCATGATCGCGGCACCACGGTTCATAAGCGGGAAAATAATGAAAACGAACTCGTTCCAACGGAGTTTTTTCTTTGAGCAATAATTGGCGCGCCTCGCTCTCCATTTCGCGATTCCAAACATTGATGTTCACTTCCTCGACTGAAACCAACTGTTTGATCAGCGCGGCGTAAACGGGCAGAACGATTTTGTATTGGTCCGGAAATGAAATACCTTCTGGGCGCGGCCAGGAGAACCAGGTCGCGGCGTGCGGTTCCCATTCGGCGGGCATTCTGAAACCGCGAGTAACGGGAAGTTTTGAGTGTTGAGTGTTGAGTTTTGAGTTATTCAATTTCGCTGCCCTAAAAATTTAAAAATTAAAAACTCAAAAACTAAATCACGGAAGTTTATCTCCGCGCGCCGCAATAAGAAGTCGATACCATTCATCGCGCGTTAATTCGATTTCCGTGGCGGCGACCGCGTCCCGAATTCGCTCTGGATCCGTCGAGCCAACTAAGGGAATAATTTTGCTGGGATGTTTCAGCAGCCAGGCCAGCGCAATCACTGAGCGACTCACTCCACGCGCTTCCGCGATTTTTTGCACCGTTTCCTGAACGCTCAGAGAAACATGATGACGCGAATCGGCCGAACTGACTTTTTCCTGTGAACCGAGCACGCCGCCCCCCAGCGGACTCCAGGCCAGGGGCGCCATTTTTTCCGCGAGACATTGATCAAGCGTTCCGTCGGAAAAAACATCCATTCGCGCGAGGCTGATTTCCAGTTGATGCGAAATGAGTTTCATTGGACAGGCTTTTTGCACGGCGGTCAGAAGCGCCGGACGAAAATTGCTCACGCCAAATTCGCAGACTTTGCCCGCGCGCATTAATTTATCAAAAGCCTCCGCAATTTCTTCCGGGTTGGCCAAAAAATCCGGGCGATGCAATTGAAAAAGATCAATGGATTCCACGCCGAGCCGTTTGAGCGAACCTTCGCACGATTCAATAATATGTTCGGCGGAAAAATCGTAACGCTGCGGAGAGTCCGACCACGGTTCGCCCGGAAAACGAACCCCGCATTTAGTGGCAATTAGAATTTTACCGCGCACCGTCCGAAATTCTTTGAGCACCTGGCCGAAGAGAATTTCCGCATAACCACGACAATAAATATCGGCATGATCGAAAAGTGTGTAGCCGGATTCGAGCGCGGCGATAATGGCCAGGCGTCCGGCCGCAGCCTTTTCCGGGGTTACTTCGTTTGGATCCCATGCGCCCGCAATGCGCCAGCAGCCATAAGCCAGTCGGCTCGTTTTTAATGAACTGGTCCCGAGCGAAATCGTTTCCATAAAAACCGTGTTCAGCTTAGAACAAGGAAAAAATTTAGGGAAGCCCGAAAAATTTAGCCGGGGATTTTACTCGCCTGGCCAAAATCGAAAAATTAAAACGAGAACGACAATAATTCCGAGAACGATCCACCACCATTTTTTGGAAGAAGGCTTGGTCGGCATCGCTGAAGATCTATTTTTCGCCAATCTGATTTCTCCGGCCGTTTCTTTGCGAATTATTTCTTCGCGTTTAATTTCTTTGGGCGCGGGGAGAATAGTAGATTTTTTCACCGTTTTTTTCTCTATTTTAGGTTGCGAAAAAACCGTGGCGGCAATGCTGTCGGCTGATGGTTCCACGTGAGTGGCCAATCCAATCCAATCAGCAATGGCTCGCGCGCTTTGCGGACGGTGTTCCGGTTTTTTCGACAGACACGCCATAATCATGGCGGCGACATCGTGAGGAATGGAATTTTTTAATTTAAATTCGCGCAGCCGTTCCTGCACGGGCGTGGGCGGAAAATTCCGCACTTGCAACGCGATATCACCGCTGTAAAAAGGCGGTTGCCCGCTGAGCAATTCGTAAAGAGTCGCGCCGAGCGCATAAATATCGTCCGTCACTTGGGGCGTTTCTCCATCCATTTGTTGCGGACTCATGTGAGTCAATGTCCCGCTGATTTTGTGCCGCGCCGAATCAATTCCGGCCGGATCAGCTCCGACAATCGCGATTCCAAAATCGGCCAGCTTCAAACGACCGCGACTTTCCAACATCATGTTGCCCGGCTTCAAATCCCGATGAATAACTCTTTCGCCATGCGCATATTCCAGACCATCACAAAGTTGTTTGACGAGCGGCTGCAAATAGTTCCAGGTGAAAATTTCCTCGGGCTGCTGAAATCGCAAATCGTGCAGCGTTGGTCCGTCCACGTATTCCATGCAAAGAAAAGCAATTTCATCGGGCGCCTCAAAAAAATCGTGAATGCGAATTATATTCGGATGCGTCAAGCGTCGGCATTTTTGCGTTTCGCGGCGCAGATCGCTCAATGCGACAGGATCATGAGCGGGCAGAAATTTCAGCGCCACCAGATCATTGAGCCGTTCATCGCGCGCCAGCCACACCATTCCCATTCCACCTTGGCCGAGAAATTGTTGGAGCGTGTAACGTCCCACGCCCACCAAATGACCCGGCGCCAAACCTAATTTATTCAACTCGGTTTCTGGATTGTCCGGTTTTAAATGTTCGTCAGCCATGGCAGATAAGTAAGTTCTACGGCAACCGCTTGACCCAATCAAGAAAAGCCGCTACATCTTCTCAGCCACTATGAAACTGACCTGGAAAGATCACGAAGAAATTGCCTGGGCGTTGTTGGATAAATTCCCCGATCAAGACCCGCTCAAATTAAGTTTTCCCAAACTCCACCAAATGGTCATGGAACTGGAAGATTTTAATGATGATCCAACCAGCTCCAACGAAAAGGTTTTGGAAAATATCCAAATGACCTGGTATGAGGAAAAGAAATAATTCCGTTGCCCCGTTGAATCGTTAAATCGTCACGGCGGCTCTGAACTATTCGCGTCTCACGTCTCACGTTTCACAAACATTATGACAAAACAAATTATCAAACCGGCAAAATCTCCCGCGGCCGTG
>JALYXC010000540.1 GCA_030947315.1 Verrucomicrobiota bacterium
ACATCCAGGCTGCGTTTAACGATTCTGTGAAGGTTACCTCTGCCAACGGTGCGGCGTTTGACCTGGTTTCAGTAGATTTAGCCGAATTCAGCAGTGTGAAGTATGCTAACGGCCCAGTAACCGTTCGCTTCATCGGCTACCACTCCGACAGTTCATTTGTCACCACACAATTCACCACTGACGGATTAATGGTAGGGGACGGCATCTTTCCTGATTTTCAAACTTTTTATTTTGATTCCCGGTTCACTGGTTTGCAGCGAGTAGAGATTCCTCACGACCAGAATTGGTCGCTCGATAATCTGGGTGTTGTTGTCGTTCCCGAACCTTCCTCTTTAGTCTTGTTTGGTTTAGGCGGTCTGTTCGCCGCCGCGCGCCTCCTTCACCAACGTCGTGCGAAACGATGAAAGCAGTTTACGGATCTTCCTATGAATACTTTTGCGGCCATGTTTGTAGCCCTGTTGCTCTTGCCGCTGGCCGGTCGCGCCCAGGGAACATTCGTGAACATCACTTTTGATGGGCCACCGTTGGTTCCGCGCGGTGTGGTGGGCGGAGCGGCGGAGTATTATGAAGCCGGCATGTGGTTCAGGTCGGTCGGAAGCGACTCTGGTTTTGAAAGGGCGGGGGGTGGGATAACGCAGTTCCCTGAAAATGGCACTGCTTACATTGGGGCTGGGCTTAGCGATTTCGTGAAGGTTACCTCTGCCAACGGTGCGGCGTTTGGCCTGGTTTCCGTGGATTTGGCTGAATATAGCACGGTGAAGTATGCCAACGGCCCAGTTACCGTCCACTTCATCGGTTACCACTTCGACGGTTCGTTTGTCACCACCCAGTTCACCACCGACGGATTTATAGACGGCACCGGTCCTCTCCCTGATTTTCAAACTTTTTATTTCGATTCCCGGTTCACCGGCTTGCAGCGGGTAGAGATTCCTCACGGGAACAACTGGTGGCTTGATAATCTGGTGGTGGCCGTTCCTGAACCTTCCTTTTTCGTTCTATTTGGTTTAGGCGGTCTATTCGCCGCCGCGCGCCTCCTTCACCAGCGCCGTTCCAAACGATGAGCCATTCGCAGGCGAGTGCTTTTTTTCCAATAGAAAAAAAATCTTGGCTCTCTATCTGAAACTGTTTAGCTACCAGCATGGACGCCCAAGTTAGAGGTTTGGATAGCGTGGATTCTGGGGCCGCTTTGCCCTGGTGGAAAACGCTGAATCGCTATCATTGGTTTGTTTTCACCGTCGCTTCTTTGGCCTGGTTATTTGATTGTCTTGATCAGCAACTTTTTATTATCGCTCGGAATCCGGCAATTGGCTCTCTTCTCCCTTCGGGCGCATCGCCTGAAATTTTAAAAAAATGGGGCGGTTTAACCACCGCCACTTTCGTAGCAGGCTGGGCCACCGGCGGTCTGATTTTTGGAGCCGTCGGTGACAAGATTGGTCGCGCGCGAACACTGGCTTTCACTGTTTTGCTTTACTCGATTTGCACCGGTTTGTCCGCGTTCTCTCGCAACGTTATTGATTTTTCTGTTTATCGCTTCCTCACCGGCCTGGGAGTCGGCGGAGTTTTTGGATTGGCGGTTGCTCTGGTTGCGGATGGCTTGCCGGATCGCGCTCGACCCCATGCACTGGGATTGCTTCAGGCCCTTTCCGCCGTTGGCAATGTCACTGCGGGGCTAATTGCGGTGGGAGTTGGATATTTGGAAACAACCACGTTGAAACCAGGAACATCCTGGAAATATTTATTTTGGATTGGCGCGCTGCCCGCATTTCTGTGCGTCTTCATTCAACTGCGTTTGAAAGAGCCCGAGAAATGGGTCAAGGCTCGCGAAGAAGGTCGAAAGACTGGCGTTCGTTTCGGGTCTTATGCTTCGATGTTTGGGGAAGCGCGTTGGCGAAAACATGCCTTGCTCGGAATGCTGCTTTGTGTGTCAGGCGTCGTAGGACTTTGGGGTGTTGGATTTTTCAGCCCTGAACTGGTGGGCGATGTGATTGGAAAAATTCTCAAGGCGCAACATGTGGCGGCGAGTCAGATTCCCGGAAAACGGCTCATGTGGACTGGCATCAACATGATCATGCAGAATATCGGCGCATTTTTTGGAATGCTCGCCTTCACCAAACTGGCGCATCATTACGGGCGTAAACCGATTTTTGCCATCGCGTATGTTTGCGCATTTCTCAGCACGGTCGCCGTGTTCAAATTTCTTAATCAACCGTGGCATATCTTTGTTCTCATTCCGATCATGGGCTTCTGCCAGCTTGGATTATTCGCCGGATTCGCCATTTATTTGCCCGAACTTTTTCCGACGCGTCTTCGCAGCACGGGCGTCAGTTTTTGTTATAATGTCGGACGATTCATCGCCGCCAGCGGACCGTTTACTTTGGGATTACTTCAAGCTCATCTGGCTGCGGGCGCAGTCACCGCCGAGGCGAAACTGGAAGCTTTCCGCAATGCCTGCTGCTGGGTCAGCCTCATCTTTTTCCTCGGCTTGATGGTTCTTCCATTTTTGCCCGAAACCAAAGGCGAGCCGCTGCCAGAAGATATTGCTGTTCCCTGATTTTTGACGAAAGCATGTCAATTTTATTTCCGTTGAATTATTTGGGGCGGCCGATTTTTTCGAGCGCGCGTGCATAAATTTTTAGAGTTGCTTCAGCCGTTTTTTGCCAATGAAAAAGTTGCGCTTGCTGCAATCCGGCCTCCCGCAGTTTCTCTCGCGCCGCCGGATCATTTGCCAGTCTTGTCATCTCTGTTTTTAATTGTGAGATATTTTCCGGATCAATAATTTGCGCGGCTGTTCCGACCACTTCGCCCAGGGAACCGCGCGGCGACGAAATCACCGGACAACCGCAAGCCATCGCTTCGAGCGGCGGCATCCCAAAACCTTCGTAAAGCGACGGATAAATAAAAATGTCCGCGGCGCGATAAAGCATCGGCAAATCGTCATTGGAAACAAAACCGAGCGAGTGAATATCGTGGGAAAAATTTGATTGCTGAATCTTCGCGTGAATGATTTCCGACCCGGACCAATCGCTTCCGCCCAAAACTAATTTCCAGTCGGATTTGGTTTCAGCCTTGAAATCATTAAAGGCTTGAATCAAACGAACATGATTTTTTCCGGGATGTTCCAATCGAGCTACGTAAAGAAAAAAAGGCGCGTTTATTTGATGGCGCGCGATCCATTTTTTTGCTTCGTCGCGCGAGCCGGGAAAAAAACGGGCGTGGTCCAAACCATTGTGGATCACCGTGATTTTTTCCGGCAACACCCCAAAAAAATGGATGATGTCTTCCGCGGTATTACGACTAACCGCGATGATTTCATCCTGTCGTTTGGCTAATTGTTTGACGATAATTTTGCCGTAGAGCATCCGTTTCCAATCATATTTTTTTGGAACATGGAACGGCGCCAGATCGTGAATCGTGGCGACGAGCGGGCACGGTTTGGGCCAAAGCATCCGCCGGTAAGAAGGCACATGGAGAAGATCAATTTTATATTGACGAATTAATTTGGGAAGTTCGGTTTGATGCCAGAAAATATTTTTGGCGGCGGGACGAAATTTTTCTGCAACAGGAATAATCTGCATGTGGGGCGCGGCAAAATCGAAGAGCGCCAAATCTTGCTCCAGCACGAAAAGCGCAAATTGAGTTTTCGTGGAAGCCGCTGCAAAAGCGCGCAGCAAGGCAAAAAGATATTGGCCGATGCCAGTTTGGCCGCGTTGAATTACAGAAGTGGAAATGCCAATTTTCATTTCGATTCCCCGAGCAAAACCGATTCCAATCTGGCCATGCGCAAAACATTTCGGACATTGGGTTGAATGCCAGTGAAACTTAATTTCACGTCGCGCTGCGCGGCATTTTTTCTGGCGCGAACCATTACGCCCAAACCGCTGCTGTCAATAAATTGCAACGCGCTCAAATCAATTCGCAACTGGCCGCCGGCTTGGGCTTGCGCGGCAATTTGCTGCTCGGTAAATTTCCAAATTTCATCGGCATTGGTCGCGGTGATTTCGCCCTGCCACAAAATGGAAAAATTCGCTGGAGAAGAACCGGGGTGAATCTTAATCGAAGGGCCCGTCTGCAGATTTTTCATCATTTCATGCGCGCTCGGAAGATCAGGAACGATGGAAAAAAATTCCCGCAGTCGCATTAATCTCAAGGCCGATTGCACGCTGGAACTCGGCGCAACGAGAATCAAATGGCGTCCAGCGACGCGGGCTTTTTTTTGCAAACGGATCAACAACCCCATGCCGGTGCTGTCAATAAAAGTGATCTTGTTTAACTCCAAAAGACAATAGCGGCTCTGAGATAAAGCTTCTTCGCACCGGAGCGCATCGCGTTGCACGGTTTGGACATCGAGCCGATTGGACAGTTGAATTTGGCGCCATTCTTCCTGTTCCTGGACGATGGCAGTGAGTGACGCGTTTTTTTTTCTGCCTTTGGAAAACTGCATTTTCCACCATTGTTTTAAAATGGCGCGGCCAAACCACCACAAATCAAAAATATAACGGCGCAACAAACGGCGCGGTTCCTGCATCAAACGAAAAGTCCATTCCGTGCCGGTTTTTCGCATGATTTTTGGCGCGCGCCGCGCCGTGCCCGCCAGAAAATCTATGGTTGCGCCGACGCCAATGGAAACCGGAACGCCCAGCGAACGATAATGCATGGCGATCCATTTTTCCTGTTTCGGACAACCGAAACTGACGAAGAGCAAATCGGGTTTTGCTTCCTGAATGCGCCTTTTGATTTCCTGGTGGTCCATGTCAATTAATTTTTGGAAAGGAGGGGATTCGAATCCAGCGATGATTAAATGGGGAAATTGTTTTTTCAAGTTCGCCACCGCTTGGGCAAGGGCTTTAGGCGTGCCGCCCAGAAAATAAATTCGATATTTTTTCTGTTCAGCAATTTGGATGAGCAATGGAACCAAATCGGAACCGGCCACGCGTTCGGGCAGAGGATTTCCCAAAAACCGCGACGCCCAGAGCAGAGGTGTGCCGTCGCAGAGCACCAGGTGGGCGTCCATTAAAATGCGGCGCAATTCGACATCGTGCAGCGCTTGCACTAAAAAATCCACATTGGCGGTCGCTAAATAATGCGGCAGGCGCGAGGCGACCATTTTTTCGATCAGCGCGATGGTTTCCGAGGTGGTGACGTTGTCGAAAATCACGCCAAGAATAGCGATGGAATGCGCGCCAGTTGCAGCGCGTTTGGAACGATTTTTGTTCATGGCATCTGGCGGCAAAATACCGCCGGAACTGGAGCAGAGAGAAGAATGCGTTACGGGGCCAGTTTCATCTTTTCATTTCGAAGCTGGGTTCAGCCGGCGCGGTGGTTTTTAATTGGCCGGGCTTGCGCAACAAAATTAAAGCGGAATTTAATTGCTTCAATAAAAGAGGAAATGTTTCCAAAGTTTTCACAATCCAATTTCCCACCGTTCGAGGAAGTTTTTTCTTTAACGTCTCCTGCACATGCCCAGCCAGGTAAAATTCCGGGACCAATCCATTCTTTTTAATGGCTCGTTCCAAGTCCGAATAGGGAATTGACTGATGCGAACCGGTGATGGTGCCGCTTTTGGGCGCGAATAATTTTTGGCGCAACGAAACTAATTCCTCATTGGCCATAGCAATGATTCCGCCCGGTTTCAAAACTCGTTCGCATTCCACCAACGTTTTGGCCATGTCGGGCGTGTGATGAAACGACGCGTTAAAGGTGATGTAATCAATGCTTTCATTTTTGAAGGGCAGATGCGTCATGCTTTCCAAAATGCGGTCGAAATAAACGTCGTGCGCTGCAAATAAAATGTCGGAAGTTTTCAAGCCGTAATAATTTGCGTCATTGATATCCTGGGCGATGACATTGCAGTTCTGTTGGGCGAGAAGACGACTGCTCCAGCACGGCCCGGTCCCGATATCCAAAACCCAGGAGCCGGGCTGGATATTTAAACGGTCTATGAGCACCTTGAAATCGGGCCCGAAATAACGAATGTGCGGCCACAGTTCCGCGAGGCGGTCCGGAAATTGAGCGACGAATTTATCATCGGTTAATCGGTCATCGCCATGATAAGTGCTGTTGTCATATTCCAATTCTTTTTGGACGGCATGGTGATCGAACCCGGCGCTCATACGGATAATTCCATCCTCAATTTCATAACTATGCGATTGATCGCGCTCGCAGATGAGCAGGCCGCGCCGCACTTCTCTTTGGTCTTCGACAAGCGAAGTTAAAGTAAAAGCGCCCGCGCAGCGCGGACATTGCAATAAAGCCATGATTTTTAATTTCATAATTAATTCAGAGAAATTTTTTCCCTTGCTAAATCGTCAAAGGAAATGACTTGAAGATCATTCCGGCTGGCCAGGTAGGCGGCCACTTCATGCAACACGCCAATGTGCTCTTCATTCGGCGTGTTGTCGCGAAAATATTCCCACCAATGCGAAACGAGCACGGTCAACCGGCGGGAGTCAATGCTCTGTTTGATTTGATTCAACATCGTGTCAAACGGTTTATGACAAGAAAGAAGACAGCCCGGATGACTCAGCAAAAGAGTTGAGCCGATACGCCAATGTGGAGTTTTGCGTTTTTTTTTAAGAACATATTGCGGCCACCAGGAAAGCGGCAATTTATTGAGTTGAAACCAACCTGTGGAAAGAACACGAAAGCGTTTTGCCACTTCCACCAAACTGGTTTTGGAAAGCTGATCGTACGGCGCGACAAAAGTAACTGGCTTCGGAAAACCAGCTTCCATTAAAAGTTCGGTTCCTTTTTCCAGGCAATTAATCAGATCGCGGCGATTGTTTTGATCAAATTCAAAATAGGAATGTTGATAACCGTGCTGCAAAATATGAAACCCAGAATTTTCTTTTAGATAAGTGACCAGTTTGTGATTGCGCGCGATCGGCGTATTCTCCTCCGTTTTATTGTTCGCTGCCATGAGAAACTGTTCTGGCCGTCCATCTGCCTCCTGCGCGTGCCGCGTGACATTCGGAATGGTGGCGAGATTGACCGGCATGCCCCGATTTAGAAACGGGCGAAAAAGGCGCTCCAGATATTCGACCGGCGTGAACGCATTTGTGTCATCATCGCGCAGAATGACGTATTTCATTTTTTGTCTCAATTAATTCTTCGTAAAGTTTTTTGACGCGTCCGCCCAAAACATTCGTGTCGTAATATTTGAGCACGGCCGCCGCGCCGTTGGCCGCGTATTGTAATCTTAAATCGGGTTTTGACAACACGGTTTCCAGCGCCGCATGAAATTGCGCCGGATTTTCCAAATCGAACAACCAGCCATTTTCGCCTTCGCGAATCATTTCCTGCGCGCCCGAAGTCCGGCTGGAAATAACCGTGTTGCCGGCCGCCCACGCTTCTAAAATAACCAGGCCAAAAGTTTCCGACAATGACGGCAGAAAAACAATTTGTGCTTCCTGCAATAAACCGATTAATTTCGGGTCTTCCGGCGGCAAACCGCCCGTCAGCAAAACCCGCTCTTCCAATCCTTTTTCTAAAATAAGTTTCTTGATTTTTTCGCCGTAAGCCGCATCTGTGCAGGAACCGGCCAAAACCAAAAGCGCGTTGGGAAATTTTTTAAAAATGGCCGGCGCTTGCTCGATCACCCAACTTTGATTTTTCACCGGATCAATGCGGCCCATGATTAAAAGAATCTGACGGCCGCTGATTTGCGGAAAAGCCGCGCGCGCTTTTTCGCGATGATCTTTTTGATAAACTTCCGCTGGAACACTGTGCGGCTGCACCATGATGCGTTTGGAGGGATATTTTTTTCCGAGCAGGTCCGCTTCTTTTTTATTGTTGGTAATAATCGCGTCAGCTTCCTCGATCACTCTGCGGGAACGAAGCGGCGCGCCGAAAAATTTTCCCCATTCAAAACCGCCCTGCAACGGCTTGCTCAAATAATCCCGGGCGCTTTGCGGCAAATCCAGCACGCCGCCATGAATGGTCAAAACGAGCGGCAGCCGCCGAATTTTCGCGACGGTCAAGGCAATGCCGCCCAGCCGATTTCCCGTGTGCGAATGAATCAGCGCAATATTTTTCTCGCGCAACAACAGCCAGATAAGATCGAAGGAAAGGATATTTCCGCCGACTGAGATCAGTAATTTTTTTTGCTCGCCAGAAATTCCCCACACCGGCACGCACGCTTTAAATCTTTTCACCTCATAACCTGATTCGACCAGCGGATCATGGCTAGGAGGAACTTTCGTGCGTGGACAAAAAATAATCGGATGGACATTGTGATAAAGCAATCCATCGAGAAGTCGTTTTACTCCTGTCTCGGTGCCGCCCCATTCCGACGGGTCATATTTCCGCAATAAATGAGCAACTCGCATGAAGTGTCCTGCCGTTAGCCGAAAAAAATTTAAAGCTGAGGCGCAGAATTTTGCAAGAGGACAGAAACTGAAATTTGATTTAAAAAATGGATTGCTATTTATAAACTGGTTAGAGAAATTCCCAAAATGAAAACATTCCAACTTCGCATTACAC
>JALYXC010000547.1 GCA_030947315.1 Verrucomicrobiota bacterium
TGCTTTAAAAAAGGAAACGCCGCTAATTGTTTTTCGACGGAATGAGCGGCGGCATCGCGCAAAAATGGAATCGTGCGTCGCGAAAAATATAAAGCGTGACCAGCCGAATTGACAACGACTTTTACCACGTTCGGATTTTCGTATTCGGAAATTTCTTTGATGCGCGTTGCCGCGGTGGACATTTCGTTTTGTTGCAGCGCATCTGCGACGGCATCAATCACAGTGGGCTCGATCAACGGTTCGTCGCCTTGAATATTTACGACCGCGTCGCACGCGCAACGTTGCGCCACTTCAGCAATTCGATCTGAACCGCTCGCGTGCTCCGGCGAGGTCATTTCAACGCGACAAAAATTCTGTGCCACTTCCCAAATGCGCGTGTCATCGGTGGCGACAATTATTTCATTTAACCATTTGGATTTTTGACATTGTTCGACGACATGTTGGATCAAGGGCTTGCCCGCAATGAGCGCTAAAGATTTTCCGGGAAAACGAGTCGAAGCGAAACGCGCAGGAATAATGCCCAGAATGTTCATAAACCAGTTGGAAGAAACAATTTATTCGTGCCGGAAAAATATTCAGTGAGAGGGATAAAACCAGCAAATTCATTTTTTTCGCGATAGGAGCGTTGCGCGGTTGAAATATTGAGATTGAGCCAGCCACGCACTTCAGTAATTCTACAGTCTTAATCGTGAGCAGGATTGCTCAATGAAAGAGGCATTTTGAAAAAACATCCACGCCCACCAAAGAAAAGTTTTTTTCGTTCGTTCGATTTTTATCTGCAATTATTTCTCGCTGGCGGACTGGCGATTATTTCCGAGAACACTTTTGCGGAAAATGCCAAGCCGGAAATTTTTATTCGCGCCAATCAGATCGGCTATCGTCCGTCCGATCCAAAAATCGCCCTGGCCTTTGCGCAAGAATCGTTACCGGAAAAATTCATGGTAGTGGAGGCCGAAACGCAAAAGGTTTTTGTGGAAAACGACATCAAAACGATCGCGGGTTCCTGGGGAAAATTCACGCAGCACGCCGAACTCGACTTTTCCGAAGTGAAAAAACCGGGGAAATATTTTATTCGGCTGGGCCAAACGCAATCGCCGGTTTTTGCAATGGGCGACGGCGTTTTGGCCGAATTGCCCGATCAACTTTTAGAATTCATGCGCCAGCAACGTTGCGGTTATAATCCGTGGCTCGACGCAGTTTGTCATTCGTTCGATGGTCGCACCGCCTACGGCCCGATGACCAATGGAACTTATCTCAATTGCAGCGGAGGCTGGCATGATGCGGGCGATCTGCTGAAATATTTGCTCACCTCGGGAAATGCCACGGCGCAAATGCTGCTGGCTTATCAAATGGAAAACGAAAAAGTGCTCGCTCGAAAAGAGACTCGTTCTGCCACGAAGAAGTCCGAAGAAAAAGTGGAGGAAAACCCTGTCGAGTTGAAATCCATTTTCGCCGACCATTTCAACGAACTAGGCCAATCCGGTTCCAACGGAATTCCCGACATTCTCGACGAAGCAAAGTGGGGACTCGATTGGATGCTTAAACTTCATCCAGCGCGCGACCAGCTTTTTCATCAAGTTGCCGATGATCGCGATCATCACGGCTGGCGTTTGCCGCAAAATGAAAATGTGGATTATGGCTGGGGCGAAGGAAAAGAGCGTGTGGTTTATTTCGCCGATGGCAAACCGCAGGGATTGAAAGAATTTAAAAGCGAGTCAACTGGCGTGGCGAATTTGGCGGGACGTTACGCTGCCGCGATGGCGCTCGCATATCAGATTTGGAACGACGATGAGCGCCTCGGCGGATTTGCAAAAACCTGTTTGCGGGCTGCAATGGAAGTTTACGCGCTGGGTAAAACCAAAGAAGGAGTTCAACAGGGAAATTCTTATGGCGCACCGTATCGTTACGCCGAGACGACATGGGCTGACGATATGGAATGGGGCGCGGCGGAATTATTTCGCGCCACCAGCGACGCGCGTTACATCGCCGATGCCAAACATTATGCGCAACTCGCCAGCACCGAATCGTGGATGGGGCGGGAACAGACGGGCCATTACCAGTATTATCCATT
>JALYXC010000549.1 GCA_030947315.1 Verrucomicrobiota bacterium
CTGATAACTGAAGCAGTTTATTCGCGCTGCGTTTCCGCATTGAAAGAGGAACGGGTTATCGCCGCGAAAAAATTAAAAGGCCCGAAGCCATATATTTCCGGCGACCGAAAAAAAATCATCAACCAGATTCGCGACGCGCTTTATGCGTCGAAAATTATTTCCTACGCGCAAGGTTTCATGCTGATGCGCGCGGCGGCCAAAGAATATAATTGGAATTTAAATTACGGGGGCATTGCGTTGATGTGGCGCGGCGGCTGCATTATTCGCAGTCGTTTTCTTGGCAACATCAAGGAGGCGTTCGAGAAAAATCCCAAGCTCACGAATTTGTTGCTCGATAAATTTTTCAGTAAAGCGATTAAAAATTCCCAACGCGGCTGGCGCAATGCCGTCGCGCTCGCCGCAAAAAAAGGAATTCCGACCCCGACTTTTTCTACGGCGCTTGGGTTTTACGATGCGTATCGCTGCGAACGTTTGCCCGCGAACTTGCTCCAGGCGCAGCGCGATTATTTTGGCGCGCACACCTACGAACGACTCGATAAACCGCGCGGCGAATTTTTCCACACCAACTGGACCGGACACGGCGGCACGGTTTCCTCCACGACTTACAATGCATGATTCCGATTGCTGCGCGGATGAAATTTTCTTTTGAAAAAAATTCCCGAGTCCATTATTGCGCCAAAGGGAAACCCGACACCGGCACAGATTCGTGCAAAAAAAAGCCGCCGATTCGGGAAATCAGCGGCTTTTTTTTAGTATAACTGATCGCAGAAATTATTTTCGGCTGTCTTTAAGGACAGACCCATCTTCGGAAATCGATAGCTTGGTGTTCTTTCCTTTTTCTTCGAACTCAATCTTGTAAACCGCGCGGCCATCTTCCGTTTCTTTTTTTACTTTGACTTTTTCGACGTCTGCTTCGGTTCCTCTTTCTGTATTAATTGTCTGGCGTACGGCGGGCGGAAGAGAATTAAACAGGATGGCTTCGCCGCCTTCCTTGAGCATTTTCTCGTTCATCTTCACGAGCGAACCATCTTCGGCCACCCAGATTTTAGGATTCTTGCCCGGCTCTTTGAATTCAATTTCATAAACCGTTTGGCCTTTTATTTGTTTTTTATGGATGAGGGCGATTTGTCCAACGCCGTCTTTAGCATTCAAAACGGTTTGAACAGCCGGCGGAAGTTCCGCATATTTTACTTCCATTCTGGCATCGCGTCTTACCACGCGGGCGACTCGTTCGTTCGTTTCGTCCTTCCTATTGTCCTTCAGAAGTGCGCCATCTTCGGCGATCCAGATTTTTTTTTCGCGCCCTTTTTCCTGGAATTTAACTTCATAGAAGTTAGTCCCGCGTTTTTGTTTCTGATCAATATAGATTCCTTTGACGTCGTTCTCGGCCAGCGCTTGGGCCGTGATGGTTTTTTTAACCGCTTCCGGAATCTCGTTCATGTTCATCCGTTTCGCGTGAGCAAATGGGGCCGTAAAAAATCCGCAGATAACCATTGTTATTATAATGATTCGTTTTTTCATAAGTAGTATTTTTTAAGTTTTTCCGGTGGATTAAACTGAAACGTGCGGTGGAAAAATTTCAATCGGGCGTTGGCCTGTTTTAATATCCGCATTGCCATTAGCGGGAAAAAAAACCTGACTCGGACAAAGAATAATGATGAGGCGATTTTAAATTAATTTTTCAACTTGGCTTAAAATTTTTCCGATGTGCAGGTGTGTCTTCAATTTCTGGCCGGCGCAAACTTGGTCGGCGCGACGAATCACCCCGTCGGTTTCTGCGTCCGTGGTAATCGAATATCCGCGCGCCAAAATGGGTTCGGGCGAGAGCAAACGCAAACGCGCTTCGTGGGTTGCCCAATCAGTTTTCTTTTTTTGAAAACGATGCCGCGCCTGTTCCAGCAATCGCCGCTTTTCCTGGCGCAATAATTCGTGTCGCTGCTTCAGATGTCGTCGCGGGTGTATTCGGGATAATCGTTCCCGTAAATTTTGCCACATCGCGAGCTGCTTTCGCCAATCGTGTTTAACGCAGCGAAACAAGCTGGTTTGCAGATCATCAAGCCATTGCAATTTTTCATTCAGCCGCCGTCGTGGATGAACGCGGGCCAGGCGCACGGTCAGTTGTTGGAAATTTTTTTGCTCGCGTTCCAGTCGCTGCTGGGCGCGTTGTTTTAACCAATCAGAAATTTCAGACACAAAACGGCCGCTGGCGAAAACGCCTTCCGTAATAACTTCCGCCGCTGCGCTCGGCGTCGCTGCGCGAACGTCGGCGACAAAATCACTGATCGTAAAATCAATCTCGTGGCCAACGGCGGAAATAATGGGAAGAGCCGATTCAAAAATGGCGCGGGCCAGACTTTCTTCATTGAATGCCCATAAATCTTCCAGGCTCCCGCCGCCGCGCGTCAACAGAATCAAATCAATTTTGAATTTTGGATTTTGGATTTTGAATTCGTTCAGCAACCGAATCGCGGCGGAAATTTCATAGGCCGCCCCTTCGCCTTGCACTTTGCAGGGCGCGAAAATTATTTCCAAACCAGGATGGCGCCGCTTGAAGACGTGCAGCACATCACGAATCGCCGCGCCTGTAGGGGAAGTCACCAACCCAATCCGTTGCGTGAATTTTGGCAAAGGCCGTTTGCGTTCCGGCGCGAATAAACCTTCCGCATTTAATTTTTGTTTAAGTTTTTCAAAAGCGATCTGCAGCGCGCCCACACCCTGCAATTCCACTTTCGTCACGCGCAGTTGATATTGACCGCGCGGCTCATAGACCGTCAGTTCCCCCTGCAAAATTACTTTGCGGCCGTCCTGCAAAAGCTCGCGATTCGCCACTGTTTCACCGCGAAATAAAACACAGGTTAATTGCGCATGGGCATCTTTGAGCGTGAAATAAAGATGACCCGAACTCTGCGCGCGAAAATTGGTCAGTTCGCCCGTCACCCAGATCTGGCCAATTTGTTTTTCCAGCAAACGGCGGACCTGCGCGGTCAGGTCGCTGACTGACAAAACTTTGCGCGCCGCTTCAGTTGGAAACAGTTCGCCAAAATCCCATTGTGATTTGGATTGGCTCATCGGCATCTAATTAAACAGAAGTTATCCTGGACGAAACAGGAAAGATGGAAGGGACAAATAATTCGGAACTTTTGAACTGAATA
>JALYXC010000558.1 GCA_030947315.1 Verrucomicrobiota bacterium
TGTTTGACTACTGTCCCTTCCCCTTCTACAAAAAACATGGGCCAAAATAACGAACGCCAAAAGCCTCATTTACCTGCCAGCTTTCGTAGCCTGACGAGTCAGGAATTATTTCCAAGAGCCAGTCGTCAGAAAACTCGACAGTTATGTCAGTGGTTACTTCTCTGACGCGAAAGGCTGTAACAAAGCGACCAGCTAATAATTCCGCACTTTTAATAGTAGCATCAATATGAGATGGATGACCGAATTTCTGACCGTGGTCGTTGCTGCATAACCGAATTCGACCATGATGAATAATGCGCCAAAGACATTCAGCCCCAATATTACCTTTTTCTCCAAAATTGAAAAACCAGAGTTCTGGTTCGTGAAATGAAACTTCGGTGACAAAATGGCCGATCAGCCAAGACAAGTCCATTTTTCCACAAGTAATCTGTTCGTATGGTTTCATATCAAATGCCCCAGCTTTTCCCGCTTCGCTTTTAAATATTTTTTATGGTGCCGATTCGATTTCACGTTTATTGGCGCTTATTCTTGTGCCGCAATTTTTCCAGTTCTTTGAACAATGGCAACCAGTAAAACCGGTCAGCCGCGCGTTCAGCCGTTTCTTCAGTTTGCAGCGCTCCTTCCAATCTGCCGACTTTGCCCAAAATGGTGTTCGCGAGCAAATGGCGACGCGACGTAAGACTGCGGCAAATTGCGGGATGAGTTCGCGCAAGTTCGAGGAGCAATTCTGGCGTGCGAAGTTCCAACAACCAGAATTTTAACTGCGCTTGATTTGGTTTTTCGCGATGCTGAAAATAATGCGCTTCCACCAACCGCCGAATCATCGGCCAGTCTTTGTCGCGTTGAGTTTTCTTGGCCTGCACCAAATCAGGAAGCGAAAGCAAATCGCACACGGTTCCGTCCGGCAATTGAATCACGGTGCGGCGTCGCCAAAGTTTTGCAAAGGAATCCACGCCCCGCATTTTGGACATCACGTCCACGCGCATCCGCAATGCCTCGGGATGCTGGCAACGGAAATGAATGGCGTGACCTCTGCGAAGATATTTTATTTCAAACCGGGGCACGGCAATGACTTCGGCTTGAAGTTCGGCAAGAGCTTTTTTTAGCCGCGCGAGATTGGCGACATCTGCCAGTATTGCTAAATCTGTGTCGCGGCTAAACTCGGCTGCGCCGTAAAACACGCACGCCTGTCCTCCCATGAGAAGGGCGCGGACGTGGTGCGTTTGCATCGAAGAAAGGACTTTGCGAATCGGGTTCGGGATCAAGTGAGCCTCCAAGCGCGAGATATGTTTGCCATAATTTCTCGCTTTCCAACCAGCGTTGCACAGGCGTGAGCCGATACCATTCGACCCATTCGTCTTCCATCAACTGTTCCGGCTGAATCATTAAAACTGTGATAACAAATTTTCGCGCGCGCGTAAATCAAATCAAATGCCCCAACTTCTCTCGCTTCGCTTTCAGATATTTTTCGTTGTGCGGATTGGATTTCACTTTGATCGGAACCTGTTTCACGATTTCCAATCCGTAACCTTCCAGCCCCACGACTTTTTTCGGATTATTCGTCAGCAGACAAATGGTTTTCAAACCGAGATCAACCAATATTTGCGCGCCCAAACCGTATTCGCGCAAGTCCGTTCCGTAACCTAGTTTTATATTCGCCTCCACCGTGTCGTAGCCGCTTTCCTGCAATTTATACGCCTGAATTTTCGGCGCGAGACCGATGCCACGACCTTCCTGACGCATGTAAACAATTACTCCCCTGCCCGCCTCGGAAACCTGTTTCATCGCTTGATGCAACTGGGGGCCGCAATCGCAGCGGCGCGAACCAAAAACATCGCCAGTCAAACATTCGCTGTGGACGCGCACGAGCACATTTTCCTTTCCGGCAACTTCGCCCTTGACCAACGCGAGATGATGCTGGCCGTCCACTTTGGAGCGATAAAGATGCAAATCGAAATCGCCAAAAGCAGTCGGCATTTTGATGACTTCCAGCGGCTCGACGAGTTTTTCGCGCGCGCGCCGAAATTTAATGAGCGAGGCAATCGTGCAGATTTTTAATTTATGTTTCCGCGAAAATTTTTGCAGGTCCGGCAATCGCGCCATCGAACCATCATCGCGCATGATTTCGCAAATCACCCCGATAGGACGACATCCCGCCAGTTCCACCAAATCCACCGCCGCTTCGGTGTGACCGGCGCGTTGCAAAACACCGCCACTTTTTGCGCGCAATGGAAAAACATGGCCGGGCTGGACTAAAGCTTCTGGCACGGCGGTTGGATCGGCCAGGATACGAATTGTTTCGGCGCGATCGGCCGCGCTGATGCCCGTGGTGATTTTTTTCGCGGCATCCACGCTGACTTGAAAATCCGTTTTAAAAGTTTCGCGATTTTGCGTGACCATTCGTTCCACGCCGAGTTGTTTGAGGCGTTCTGGAGTGATCGGAACACAAATCAAACCGCGCCCAAACTTCGCCATGAAATTAACCGCCGCCGGTGTGATTTTTTCCGCGGCCATAATCAAGTCCCCTTCATTTTCGCGATCCGCATCGTCCACCACGATGACCATTTTTCCCGCGCGCAACTCGGCGATCACGGATTCGATGGAATCAAACTCTTTTTTCATTTGGGAAAACGCTAACTTCGCGAGGGGGATTGCATAATTTATTCAAAGGGAAAATTTTAGCCAAGTTGTTTTATCCTTTGTTGTAGCCAGTGAAAATCGCGTGCGCCGTGATGGATGGCGAGCAACCGAATTTCATCGCCTCGAATCACATAGAAGACGCCGTATTTGTGGAAACGTTTCAGCCGGACACAGCGGACATCTTCAAAGCGAATGGCATAAAGCAGGGCGTCAGTAGCAAGGGTGGTGATGACGGCGTCGGATTCATCAAGAAAATCGTCGCCGAGTCCCGGCTGCTGACGGTGATACCAGTCGGCAGCGGCGAATTGGTCTTCCTCAACGAGCCTGGGCTTTTTTATCGTGAAGCTCATGGAGGCGGGCGCGCACCCGTTCGGTCGTTCCTGCCCACGGCTCTAACAGTTCTGGGTGGGCGTCCGCTTCATCGCGGCGGCGAAGGATTTCGGCTTTAACATCCGGGTGGATGTTATTGTTATCTCGTCCGATAAATTCGTCTTCATGTTCATAAAACCACTCGGCAAAACGGCGGCGTTCTTCTTTTGAAAGTTTTAACGCTGATTTTTCAAGTTGTTCCACGCTCATGAAAAATAGTTTAGCTTTTTATTTTAAACTTGCGAACAAAAAGATGGAGGCTCACTCCGACATGAAAAACATTATGGGTCGTGCTTATGTTTTAGAAAAATTTCCAAGCCAGCCAAATCATCGGCGTTAATTAAATCCACCCCTGCTTGACGCAGTTCTTCCCAAAAGGCACGAAGGTCGGGCGTTTTCCAAAAACGAATTTTTCGGCCGTGCCGGTGTGCTTGCGTCACCATCTCGTTTAAACGCGTTTTTTCATCGGGCGGAAATGTTCCCGAGCCGTCCCATCGGAAAAATTCGGTCCAATTATCGCTGATTAACGGAATAAAATCTTTCGATTTTGCGGAAAATAAATCGGCAACACGTCCGTCATAAGCAGCAAGACGAACTCCTTTTTCGGCGAGCAAACTCGGTGGACGCGCGCCGGTAACAATGACTGTAATGGCGTTCGTTTCTGTTTTGTCCGGATAAAACTTTGTCAACAGTGAAGAATAATTTCTCAACACTTGGCAAAGTTTTGCGTAAGTTTTTTCCGATTCCGCCAAAGCTTTTTTTTCGTCGTGTTGAATTTTTTCAGAAGAGAGTTTGACATCAATTAAAAGAATTTCCGTAGGTCCGTGGCGAAAAATTCGTCCGCCATTTGTTTGCGCCCGTTCGCGCAGCGGATCCAAATAAAGTTTTTGCAAGGTTCGAGCGGGATCAACTTTTTCGCGGTCATGCGCCACCAGTAATTTTTCGTCCACCAAATAAATGTCAGCTTCAATACTGCAAAACCCATGTTCCAGCGCATTGAACAACGGGCGAGAATGTTCGTAATCATTATGAGCATGGGCGCGCGGCTGAGGTTGAGTTTCCGCAGCCAAAACTGGCCAGGAAAAACAAATCAGAAATAAGTGAAAGATATTTTTCACGCGCATCCACTGGATTTGAGAGCCATCGAATTCCGTCAGCCGCTCTCGCCCAACTCCACATTCCAATAAGCCAAATCCAGGAAATGCCGCCAGCTATCGTGATGCGTCAGGCCAAGATTGACCTGCACGAAGGGACGCCATTTTGGTCGCTTCGGTTTGCGAATCAGGTGCAAACCAACTTCATAGGGCGTGCGATTTGCTTTGCGTGTATTGCAACGAATGCAGGAGCAGACAATATTTTCCCACGTCGTGGGTCCGCCGCGATCGCGCGGAATCACGTGATCCAGGTTGAGGTCTTTGCGTTCAAATATTTTGCCGCAATATTGGCAGGTATTATTGTCGCGCTCAAAAATATTATGCCGGGTGAATTTTACCTCTTTTTTCGGGAGCCGATCAAACATCAGCAGCAAAATCACGCGCGGCACGCGAATTCTAAACGAAACGGTGTGGATGCTTTCCGGGTGCGGTTCAACCTGGGAAAAGTTGTGCCATTGATTGAAATTAAAGGTTTGAAAAGCGCCCTCATCGTCGCTCAGAACGACGTGGGCATGGTTTTCAAATAAAAGAGTCAGCGCCCGCCGCGCTGTGCAAATATTGACTGCTTGCCAGAGGCGATTAAGCACCAGCACATTTTGATTAAGAAACGAACTCATATCGTTTGTGCGCGGAAACTATCAGTTTGCGCCCAAACTGTCAAATCTGCCGTGGTCCGCGCATTTATTCCTGACCGTTGGCTTCAGCAATTTTTTTCTCCCAGCGGCGCGTGGAACGTTCCGGCAATGACTGATCCACTTTGGCGTAATAGGTTTCTTCGCCGAAGATTTCGTCCACCGCTTTTTGAAATTGTCCGCAGGGCATCACGGAAAATTTTTCGTGAGTTTCCACGAAAATAA
>JALYXC010000134.1 GCA_030947315.1 Verrucomicrobiota bacterium
AATCAACCCCATATACCAAAATAAAAGTGAAACGGTGAAGTAAGTTGAAACCGCAAAGACATCCCACATCAACGGCGAACGAAACTGCGGCCAGATGCTGTTGGAATTCGGCAGCGGAAAAAGCCACCAGCCAAGCCAGACTCGCCCGATGTGAATCAACGGAAAAATTCCCGCGCACATGACGGCGAAAATGGTCATCGCTTCCGCGGCGCGATTGATCGAAGTGCGCCAGCGTTGCCGCAGCAAAAATAAAATCGCCGAAATCAAAGTTCCCGCGTGGCCAATACCGATCCACCAAACGAAATTGATAATGGCCCAGCCCCACATGACCGGATGGCCCGGTCCCCAAACGCCCACGCCGGTCGAAATCAGATAAATAATCATCACTCCCAGCATTCCCAAAACCAGGACGCTCGGAATAAACGCATACCACCACCACAGCGGCGTTTTGCCTTCGGCGATACCGGCGATTTGATCGGAAATCCAACCGGGACTTCGTTGATTTGAAACGAGCGGAGCGCGCTCCAAACCGGCGGGCGGCGCGTGCACTATCAATTTTGGTTCCGCCTGCGACATGGTTTTTTCAGAGATGGCGGACATCAGTGCGCTCCTTTCTCGGAATGTTTTTCGCCATGGGCCGAGTGCGGCATTTCTTCAAATGGATGTCCATTTTTGTCTTCAAATTCTTTCGTGCTGGCTGGCATTTCTTTGTATTGATCAATGCTCGGATTCGGATTTCGCACACGCGCCAAATAAGTCAAACGCGGTTTGGTTAATAAAAATTCGAGCACCGTGTAATCGCGGTCCTGCGCTTTGAGTTTTGAAACGCGGCTTTCGGAATCTGAAATATCTCCAAAAACAATCGCTTCCGCCGGACAAGCTTGCTGGCAAGCCGTCTTCGGAATTGTGCCTTCGCTTTCTTTTAAGCGAATGTCCCCCGACGCGCCGGCTTTGACTTTTTGCGAAATTTTTGCCTGCTCAATTCGTTGCAAACAGAAGCTGCACTTTTCCATGACGCCGCGCATTCGCACTGATACATCAGGATTTTTTACGAGCTTGAGCAATTCCCATTCGTCGGCCGGTTTCGGACTTTTATCCACGTCTTTGAACCAGCGCAACAATTCCCATTGCCCATCGTTCACGGAAGTGATCGGACTCTTATAAAGTTGATCAAGCGGACGTTTGTTGTAATCGAAAAAATTAAATCGCCGGACTTTATAAGGACAGTTGTTGGAACAATATCGCGTTCCCACACAACGATTGTAAGTCATGACATTGAGACCTTCTTCGTCGTGACTCGTGGCGTTGACCGGACAAACGTTTTCGCACGGAGCGGCTTCGCAATGCTGGCAAAGCATCGGCTGATGAATCATTTGCGGCTCGGTCACTGCGCCGGCGTAGTAACGATCAATGCGAATCCAATGCATTTCGCGATTATTCCGCACCTGCTGTTTGCCAACGATCGGAATATTATTTTCGCTTTGACAAGCGACCACGCAGGCGGAACAACCGACGCAGGAATTTAAATCAATGGACATTCCCCATTGGTGCAACGCTTTTTCTTTCAGCTTGTCGAGTGGGTTCGGATAAAGCGGTTTGTCGCCTCCCGGCGGCGCTTCCATGTTCATTCCTTCCGCAAATTTTGGATTTTTTTTGAATTGCTCCAAATTGGCTTCGCGAATAATCGGGCGACCTTCCATCGCGCCATGATCTTGCGTCGTGGCGAGTGGATGAGTTTTACCTGTGGAAATTATTTTTGCGCCGACTGCGAAATACGGCGAGGCAACTGTCCGCAATTTGTAAGCATCAAAACCGGAGCCGCGACCCACGCGGCCCGTTTGCGTGCGGCCATAACCAAGCGCCAAACCAATTATGTTATCGGCCTGGCCAGGCTGAATCCACGCTGGTCCTTCGATTTCGCGATTGCTTAATTGAATTTTTATTCGCGGAACCGTCAGCCGATTATCTTCCTTGTTTTCAATTTTCAGACCTAAATCTTTGGCCGTTTTCGCGCTTAACAAAATCACATTTTCCCACGTCATTTTTGTGACGGGGTCGGGCAATTCCTGCAACCAGCCATTATTGATATACCGTCCGTCGTCCACCTTGTAATCGCGATAAAAAGTGACTTCGAGATTTTGCGCGCTGGGCAGGGTTGGCGCTGAAAGATTTTTTAATGCTGCGCCGATAACGCTGGAATTTGCTTTTGCGGAAATTGGTTCTGCCGCGCTTTTTTCCAGAAAACCGTCGTGCAGAAATTTTTTCCAACTGTTGTCAGAATCGGTCGCTTTGGAAATCTCTTTAAACGTTTCGCGAACGATGTCGTGCGGACGGGTTTTGCTTTCGCCCGCGATTCGCGCGAGCACTTCGATTTCTGTCAAACCGCCAAAAAGTGGCTCAATCAAAGGCTGAACCGGAGCAAGCGTGCCGTCGCTGGTGCGCACATCGCCCCACGATTCGAGATAATGCGCCATTGGCAAATGCCAGGTGCTGACTGCAAAAGTTTCGTCTTCGGAATAGCCGAGACGAACAACTGTTTTCGCTTTTTTGCAAGCGCCGGAAAAATTCAAATCAGCAGGCGCATTGTAAACCGGATTGCCGCCCAGAATTATCAAACTATCCACTTCACCAGCGTCCAAAGATTTTGCTAACTCAGAAATTGTTTTTGATTTTGATTCTGGAGCCGCGCGGAAAACGACTGCTTCACTGCCGAGCGCACTATTTAAAACACTGGCAATAATATGAACCGCCAGAGGCTGACGATAACCGGCTAGAACCACGCTGCCTTTCGCATTGGCAATTAAATCTTTGGCGCATTCAGAAATCCATTTTGCGGATTTGGCG
>JALYXC010000599.1 GCA_030947315.1 Verrucomicrobiota bacterium
CTTGAGCAGGCGTGACGCCGCCGGCAATGGTCGCCACCATCCGCTGACAAATCACCGCTTGCAACGTGCCGGCTAATTGGCGGCGGATTTGTTCGCGCTCGTCCGCTTTAAAAAAATCCAAAATACGATTGACCGATTGCGCCGCGTTGGTGGTGTGCAAAGTGGAGAGCACGAGGTGTCCCGTGTCCGCCGCGCTCATCGCCGCCGCAAAACTGGTGGCGTCGCGCATTTCGCCGACCATGATAATATCAGGATCCTGGCGCAAAACGTGTTTGAGAGCATGACCAAAAGAAAGTGTATCAAGGCCCACTTCGCGTTGTTCGATGATGGATTGATTATCTTCAAAAACATATTCAATGGGATCTTCCATCGTGATGATATGTTTGCGGCTAGTGGCATTGATATGCTCAATCATCGCGGCGAGCGTGGTGGATTTTCCGCAGCCGGTTGAACCGGCCACCAGCACAATGCCGCGGGCCGATTCGGCAATTTTTTTTGTGCCTTCCAGCAAACCTAAATCGGCAAAACTGGGCACTTGCGTTTTGACAAAGCGCATCGCCAGACAAGCCTGGCCGCGTTGTTGAAAACAATTCGTGCGAAAGCGGCCAATGCCCGGCGCCAGATAAGAAAAATCCACTTCGTGCTCTTCTTCCAAACGTTTGCGGGCATGGCGCGGAACAATTTGTTCGACCACTTTATCCAGCCATTCTTCGGTCGGATGCGGACATTCAATGCTGACCAGTTGGCGGTTGATCCGAAAAATAACCGGCGTGCCAATTTTAAGATGAACATCGGAGGCGCCGCCTTGAACCGCCGTGGTTAAAATGCGATTGAAAAGTTCCATGGACGAAATTTAACGACAAAAAAAGATTACGCCAGCCGGAATTTTCTCAGAGATTTTCGTTCGATTCGGCAAGCCACTTTATTTTTTTTAAATCGCGCAGCGATGCTCCGACTAAAAGTTTGCAAGAGAAATTTTTGGCGTTCCTTGTCCGGCATGGGATTGATTATAAGGAGCGGTATCTTTGGGATTAATTCAAACGTCGCTCCGCGACATAATTCATTGATGCCATTTTCCGTGGGATAAATCCCACGGCTACCGTCAAAAATCGCTCCGCGATTCATTCAAGGAAAGGTTGGGATACGAGATATTTTATATTAATTGCGTAAGGTGCGGCGCGTCTCTGCACAAAACTTGGTTTGCCCGCGCCGGAAGCGAAGAAGAAAGTTGTTCCGAAATAACCTCTTCCAACTAAAAGCGACAGCAAGGTGTGGAACTATTTATCTAGCTCTTATCACAGGATAGATTTCGCCGTTACTTCTCAATCTATAGGTGACGGAAGATTCTCCCTTTCTAGGATGAGTATAGGTAACAAACCAAGACCACTCCTGCTTGTCGAGGCCCACACCGCCGCGCAAGAAATCTTTCATCTGGTCGGGTCGCCCATAGATTACCGATACCACAAACCTTTCCGGGTCTTGGTTAAACTTTTTGTAGTGAACAGCTAGCTTTTCAATTGCTTCTGATGCTGTGAATTTCGGAATGGGAATGTCACGATCTGGCGCCGTTCCAGCCTGAGAAGTGAAAATAGTCGTGATTACTGATAACAATAAAAACAATTTCATATAAACAATTTGATAATGGTTACGAGATTCGGAAGATTCAATAAATTGTTTCTTTAAATGCACGTTCCCACAAAACTCTGAAGTGCTTCCCCTCTTGAGGTGACCAATCGTGCTGCGGCGGCAAATCCGTTTCAAATATTGTGACTCGATGCTCAAAAGTAAACTCCTGACCTTTTTGAGAAATCTCATTAGGACCCAAAGTAACCGTTTCGTTGGTCTCGATGATAAGGCCACTCTGTATTTTCGTGCTGAGAAGATGTTCTTTTCCATTTTGATAAATCTTATCTTCACTAATAATGCCAGTGACCATCTCGTGTCCAACCATCAGGTTCGTGGTTTGAAGCGACAGAAGATCGATCGTCAATGAATTACCGTTTCGAGTAGCTTTCGAGAGTCCTGGAACGCGGACAGATACGGTGTGTCGTTTAAAAGGATCTGCCTCGGTAATCGGAGGAATAACTGGAAAAGGATCGTTGTGGGGTTTCGCAGTTTTTGGAGGTATCGTTTTTGAATACGTTAAGGGAAGAATTGACTTGTTGGTGTTTATAGTTTTCTCAGCGGCGTCGGACAATGCCTGCAAAGAGGACCAGAAAGTCGTCGAGCTTCCGAAATCATAACCTTGATCCGTCATTGCCGGGCCCGGTATCCACTCAAACTTGGAGTGTTTCAATATTTTTGATGGGACTCTAAAATGAAACACGTGCGCAGGATAAAATTGTTCCCAGCCATAAATATGCAGCACCTCCCGGAGAACGCCCCGCCGGATGTCCTCTCCTCGCATTTGTTCAACTTTGGCTAACACCAATCCCTTTTCGTCCATCAGACTGAGAGAACCAAGCCAGTATCCTTCCTTGGACCGAAGCGCTATAGTGAAGGAGGTTTGATCGCCTGCTTCTTTGACTCTAATTCTAATGGAACCATTCTTCGTTAGGGCTTCCGCATTTAGCTCATCCACGGAGGACAACGCGTGAAGCTGGCGAGGTAAAATCGCAACACAGAGTAAAAGAGCGCAAAGAACTGACTTAATAGATTTCATAATTTTCGGCCCGGCTTTATGGAATGATGGGGGAAGGACAGAGCGCAATGGAACTGCATCTCCAGAATATTCGCTTGGTGTCCTCGTTCTGGTGGTGAAAGTTTTAGTTTGTCAATGTAAAGCACTCCGCTACCAAATGATTTGAATCGCTTGACGTCTTCCATCGTTACGCTATGGATGTCAAAAGTGCGATCCGCTTCAGGTGAGAAAATAAATTCCCGTTCATATTGTGGTGCATTCACCTCTCCGCGGTTCGCCTTGGTGTTCTCCTCGTTTCGGAAGTGCCAACCTTCGATCCAGCAGGGATTCGTAAAGTGAAATGACGGAGTCAATTCTGATAAATTATCCTCCCTACCTTGCTCATACACTTGTATAAGCCACCCGAACTCCCATGGCTTAAGCTTGAATATGAAGTCATTGCCAAACCGCTTCTCAAAACGCTCTCCGGCTTTCACTGTTCCTTTAAAATTAAACTGCTGTCGGATTGACTGATGCATGCACGACGACGAGGATAACAAAACAATTGCAATTAAAGGTTTGAATCCTATTTTAGTCTTCATACTTTTTGGGGATGTTTCCTATGATGGGCTTGTAAGCATCATAGTTTATCTTCCTTCCAAGTATAACTACCGTCTAAATTGGGTGTTTCGATGGAACGAGACTCAATGCTACCAGCGTGATAACTAATATGAACACGTTTTGGACGCCACTCTCCATCTGATGTGCGGAAACCCAACCGGAAGAAAATATAGAGCCACGGTTTTTTATCATAGCCGGCCGCTTTTCGTAACTCAACTGTACCAAGCAGGGGTAACGTTAAATCCTTATATGCTTTTTCTGGTACGCGAATTGACTTACTTCCCACCTGCAATTTGATGTCGGAAATGCGGCGCTTGGAATCGTGTCCTTGGGCGCGAATGGTTACCTTCACTTCTCCAAATGGTATTCCCGCGTCTGAGGAGAGGCTGATCTCGTTTGGCTCAAGAATATCCTCTTCCGAAGAGAAACCAACCTGAGGCATTAAAAACAGTAGCGCTGAAAGCACAAGATATGTCGTAGTTCGATTCATAATAATAACGGTTCAATGATAAATAAATGTTGTCCAGGTAGATATAGGTAGTCGCAGACCTACGCTCTTATAGACCACTTTGATAAGGTATCCATGAGTAAACTCCTCGTCCTCAGGCGACATCCCTGCGTAGTCGGTAGAATTTGGCGAGACCTGCTTTAGTGTAACGCTCTTAAGCTTATGTTCTTTTGTCTCGCCACTATTCACGTAGTAAATATCACAGGAGACACTCTTCTTCCCATGAGCGTTAGCAACGTAATCGCGCACCCGAATCAAAGCTTGCCTGGCATAGTGAGGTTGCTCTACCTCCAGGCGGATTTCTCTAACTTCTGCAAAAGAGATGGTGCGGTTATTATTCGTGTCGCCATGCAAGGCCTCTCTGCCATCATCAAAGTAACCTCCTCCGATGTCATAAATTCGTTGGACCTCGGCCGGAACGTGCTGACGGTCATAACGAAAAATTTTAACTTTGCCCTTCCTCCAAAACGACACTGAGACGGACTTTTGGAAGTCCGCAGTCGAATCAGAAGGAGGCAACTCATTGTATATTTTTTGAAGGTTGGTTACCTGCGAATAACTGAGCTTCCGGGTTTCACTGTTTTGAAATTCCCAATTGTACACATCACGCACGGTGAACACGCTGTAGTCATGAAGATTAATCGTCATCACCATCCCGACGGTGAGTTTGTTGTCTAGGAACCAAACGCAGCGAATTTCATTCGTCCCGCACTTGGTGAGATATTCCTGAAAATACTTGGTTGCCTCAGCGTCACGCGTATGGCCAAAGATTGCTTCATCCAATACTTGTCCAATATCGCTCGTTGCGCGAACCAAGGTCGGGACAATTATCAGCAACATACAGATGAATCGCAACATACTCAGATTGATTCCGAAATTTCTCATATGATTCAGTCCGGTTCCATAAGAATCATTTTTACTTTCAATGTTTTCACGCACACAAAAACCTTCACAGGGCCGGGACCAATCTCGGTGAATCCCGGTGGAGGGGACGGTGTATAAGGTGCTAGAAACGTTACAACCCAACAATTCCCTTCGGCTGTTACAGTCGGTGGTGTTCCATAGCTAATCTGACCTTTCTTCAAAGCCTTCTTGGCCACGGTGATAGCTTTATCAATTTGCTCTGCATCGGGGTTCTTCTGATTTTTCTCCAATATCGGCTTTGATTGAACTAAGTTGTGTGAATCATAATAAACGCCGACTGACCAATCTCGACTTACTTGATAAGAGATACCCATTCCTCCACCTGTAGAAGTCCCACCCCAAGTATTAAGCCCCCAATGCACGTCTTGCCAAATAATCTCTTCTGCCTTCACGCGCGACATTCCGACTTGGATTCCTTCGATTCGTCCCTGCCAGAATTCTTCTGTGTCTTGCTTTGCCCTCTGATGAATTTTCTCCAAGTCCGACCGGCTCATTGGATTCATCGGCAAGCTCTTGCGCTGCCAACGATTTGGAAACAAATTCTGGTCAATCCGCGCGATGGGTTGATAAAGCATCATTGCTTGGTTACCACCGACTCGGTAGTTCGGCGCGAGTTCCATAGGGCGGACCCGCGAGAGGAAAGGGTTGCGCAATCTGGGTTGGAGGAGAATCAAGTAACTCCCCACAAATAGAAAAGAAATAACTGCAAGCGACATTCCCAGAATTCTGTATAAATTTTTCACGGTGGCCAATATCTACTTTCGGTAACGTCTAAATAATAACCCCTGCACCAAAGTAACGCCAACTGCAATCACTATGGCAATATGCGGCAAAAAACTCGCCCAAACATGAAGCACAACAATTCGATACAGAACCCACAACGACCAACCAACTAAAACTAGTACCGTTGGACTTGTAACAAAGTGCGCGACCCCACGTGCTCTCAATGTAATCAAAAAAGAACCTATGACAGTAGCTACAGCTATAAGCGTGGCCAAAAGTCCCCAAAGCAATAATTTCATAGGGCAGAGAATTGGTTCGGGTTCATGAATTCCAACTAACGAAGTGGTTGCGCATTCTCGGCCTCTTTAAGCTTCTTGTTGAATTCTTCTTGTGCCGAAGCTTCGAATTCCTTCCCGTATTTTTCGTAATACTTCTTCAATGCGGACAATGCTTTTCTTCCCTCGCCTAATTTCGCCAGTGCTTGATGCGCTATAAACAATTTGTCAATAAGGTAGATTGAGTGGTTTGGATAGTCTCTCAAATTGTCGCAAACCCGTTCAACAGCAGGAATGCTTTCTTTATCCCCGATGGCTCCCAATGCTTCAGCACAAGCGGCCATTTCGCTCTCGGTCAAGGTGTCCAGCGAACCGTTATTCAAAAGAGAATCAATCCGCCGTTCCAACGGCAATCGCCCTTCATGAGCTTTAGATTCCGCGAACCACCGATAAGCGGCAAAGCGGTTAGAATGAAACCAATCGTTCAGGTCAGCTATCTTCCGAACTTGAATTTTGCTGTTCGCATTTTGGCTGCACCAATCTTCAATCTGTTTCTGAAACCAACTGATTTTTTCAGGATCATTGATATAAAGTTGGTGGCTGGCAGCTCTGGGAATGATTCTGGCAATATAATCATTGAGTAGAGCAGGACGTTTTTCTTCTGATCTTCTCGGATGAAGCAGAAAAAAGGATTTGGTAGGTGAGGTATTAGTCAGGTAGGGAATTAAAAGACGAATTCCCGTCATACCGTTCTGCGAATCGGGCGATGCTAATTTAATTAAATTTAAAACAGGAGAATTTGTCTCCGACGAATATCGAATAATTTCATGGCATTCTCCGGGCAAAACTTTCAATCGTTCGATTTCTCGGTCAACGGCTTCCAGCAGCTTTTCATTGGCCGAGTAACCGTTTGAAATCATCAGAAAAATTACACCCCAAGCGATCAGCAAACAATTACCGAGTTGGACGAAACCATTTTTCATGCTTCGGCTTTTACTTCTGTTCCCGGACGTGTTGAGTCAAATCCACCGTCAAATCGTAACGCATCAGTGGCGTGATTAAATAAATCCCTTTGAAATATTGCAGAACTTCGTCGCATAAATTGCGGGCGATCATTAATCCTGCCGCATTGCCAATCGCGCCTTCCTGGCCGCGCATCTGTTCGCGAATCGCATCAGGAATCACAATGCCGGGGACTTCATTGTGCAGAAATTCCGTGTTGCGTTCGTTCAAGAGCGGCATCACTCCAACCAGAATCGGCAGGCCGCAATGTTTCGTTTTTTCGTAAGTTATTTTCGCCAGCGCCGGATCAAAAATCGGCTGCGTCATGACGAATTGCGCGCCGGCTTTAATTTTGTCTTCGAGCTTGCGCACTTGCGAATCAATGTTTTTCGCATTCGGATTAAAAGCGCAGCCGATGGTGAATTGTGTTTTGCTTTTTAGATCGCGGCCATTGGCGGCGAAACCTTCATTGAACCGTTTGATCGTTTGAATCAGGCCGATGGAATTCACATCGTAAACGCTCGACGCGCCGGGATGATCGCCGACTTTCGCCGGGTCGCCGGTGAGCGCGAGAACGTGATGAATCCCGAGCGCGTGCAAGCCCATCAACTCGGATTGCAGGCCGAGCAAATTCCGATCGCGGCAGGCGAGATGAATCACCGGTTCCATGCCGGTTTCTTTTTTAATGAGAAAACCGGTCGCCATGTTTGAGACGCGAAGAATGGCGAGAGAATTATCGGCCATCGTCACGAAATCGGTTCCGGCTTCTCGCAAAGCGCGCGCGCCTTCAATCATTTTTTCGACGCTTAAACTTTTCGGTGGATCAAGTTCGGTGACGATCAACGTTCGCTGTTTGAAAATTTCCAGCAACGTCGGCATCGGCTCCTTGGCAATTTCTGTTTTTAATTTGATTTCAGAAACTCGCGTTGGAATTTCCGGTTTGGCAATCGAAGCGGCTTTGAAACGAATCGGTTTTAATCCCGGCAAAACTTTGGCCATTGCGGCAATTGTTTCAGGAGTCGTGCCGCAGCAGCCGCCGATCAAACGCGCTCCTTGCGCAATCAAACGCGGCGCGAAATCGGCAAAATATTGCGGCGTGGGATGATAAATATAGCGGCCCTCGTAAAAATTCGGACGCCCCGCATTTGGATAAACGGAAATTAAATCACCGTCGTTCACGCTGAGTTCCTGCAACAGTTTCTCTGCGCCGGTCGGGCCAACGTGACAATTCAAACCGGTGACATCCGCGCCTGCCTCGCGCAATTGCGCAAACGATTCGTTGATGCGAAAACCGTCCGCGGTATGACCGTCATCACTAAAACTGAGCGAAGCGAGCACGGGAATTTTTCCAAAAGATTTCGCGACGCGCAACGCGACGAGCAGTTCGTTCAGTTGATTAAACGTTTCCAAAAAGAAAACGTCCACGCCGCCCGCGAGCAAGCCTTGCAGTTGTTCGCGATAAATTTCTTCGTTCGCGGAATCGCTGGGTTCGGAAGAAATCGTGGGACGAATCGGGCCGACGGAACCGGCGACAAAAGCATTTCTAGGACGCGCGAGAGCGACGGCGAGTTCTGCGCCGCGCTGATTGATTTCAACGACTTTTTCCGCGAGGCCAAATTTTTCCAACTTGATGCGATTTGCGCCAAAGGTGTTCGTCTCAATGAGCCGCGCTCCAGCGTCGAGATAATCGCGATGCAGTTGTTGGATGATTTCAGGTTGTTGCAGATTGAGCGCGTCGTAGCAGGCGTTGAGCGGTTGACCGCGTTGATAAAGCAAGGTGCCGATCGCGCCGTCGCCAAGGAGAATGCCGTCGGGCAATTGCTCAAGAAAATTTGACATGCGATTTAATCAAGCCCGAACAAAAGAAAGAGTCGAGCCACAATTTTGAAAACAAAAACACTGACGGCGGCGGGCGCTACTTATGCAGTCGGTAAAATGTTTGGGCGGACCCGACGGAGAGCGTCACGAAAAAACGGTCACCCATTTGGTTGGTCGGCGCAACGACCGGCGACCAGACGGCGCCGGGGCCAAGCGCGGTCGTTGATTCCAAAACGAAACCGCCGGGAGTGGACGGCCACGCAATGCTGAACTGGCCGTTCTGAATTGGTCCGATCACTAAACCTGGCGACGGCGTGGAGGATTGCAGCAGATTGCCGGCGTTGTCGTAGGCGTAGCTGGCGGATTTGCTGCTGCCATAATCAGCGGAGACGACGCGACCGGCGGGGTCGTAGGTGTAGTTGATTACACTTGCCGACGTTGAACCGTAAATCACAACCGCGAGCACCAAAACACTGATGGATCGGATATTCATGATTTCACTTTCTTTTCCCAAGGTTTGTTAATAAAAACATGGATTAAGTGGATGAACATAATTATATTTATCTTCATCCGACACGTGTATCATATCACCGTTCGCATCATACCCGGGATCGAATGGATCCATTTGCTCGATAGGGATGCTGGGGTCCCTATAGCGTTGTCCATTCGTGCCTGGAATTAATATCAAGCCGCGAGCTTCCGCTCCATTCATGCTCAAACCGGTTTGCACAAAAATGTCAATCACCAGTGCATCCGGTTTCGGTTGCTTGCCGACGATGAATGGGGCAATGGAAAAAGGGCGGACGCCTGCAGCGATGCGGTCTTCCAGTCCGCGTTTATACTGCTCCCAAGCGATAGCGATGCGCGATGGCAACCCTGCACCTACGCCCGACGTCACTGCGAGTCCTGAGCCGTCTCCATCGTCGATAATTTGGCTGTCGTTGGCTTCGGAATATTGATCTGTCGGAGGCACCGGGTCAAATCCCCCCTCGAGAAGAGG
>JALYXC010000611.1 GCA_030947315.1 Verrucomicrobiota bacterium
CGGCCGCCGTGTTCTCGAACAATGCGCTGCACAATCATTAAACCCAGCCCGGTTCCTTTTTTTTTCGTTGTGTAAAACGGTTCAAAAATGCGGTTGATTTGTTCCTGGGGAATTCCGCCGCCCGTATCTGCGACACTTACCCAAACGCTTTCAGGACCTTCGCCGGTTTCTAAATTCAGCGCGCCGCCTTTGGACATTGCTTGCATGGCATTTTTTAAAAGATTGACCAGCGCTTGTTTTATTTGCGCCGCGTCGAGCGGTGAAGATGGCAGATGTCGCGCCAATTTTTCTTTGATTTGCAATCCGCGATTTTCAAATTCCGGTCGCAACAAGTCCACCGTTTCACGCACGACATCATTAAGCTGCGCCATTTTTAATTGCGGTTTGGCCGGCCGGATTGCCTGGAGATACTGCGTGATGATATAATCGAGCCGCGCGATTTCTCCTTTGGCTACCTCCAAATAATCTTCCAGTTTTTCGGCGATTTCTTCGTTTTCCTTTTTGTGAAAAGATTGGCCGTTGCGGTTGCGTTTGAACCGGGAAACTTTTTCTGGCGCAGGAATTTGACGTAGTTTTTTTACTTCGCGGCTCATCAATTGTAAATGAATGTCCAGCGCGTTGAGCGGATTTCCAATTTCATGCGCCACACTCGCCGCCAGCAAAGTAAGCGAATGAATCCGCTCGCTTTCGATCGCTTCAAAAGTTTTTTGCCGCGCTTCCGTGGCGTCATGCAAGATCAAAGCCAGACCGGAACGGCCATGCGATTCGCTGTCGAGCGGCGCGGCATAAAGCCGGAGAAAACGAGGACGCGGATAACTGATTTCGAATTCGTGACGCAAAACACCCGCGCCGGATTTGGAATCGAGCGGGGCGATTTTTTCCCAATCCAGTTCCGGTAAATAACGGGAAAGGGGCTGGCCTTCGGGCGATTGAGAATGCCAGTTAAAAAAGTCGCTGACGGCCTGGTTGAAATAAATAATCCGCCGGTTTTCATCCACGACCAGCACGCCGTCCTCGATCGTGTTAAAAAGCATTTCCAGAAAATTCCGCTCGCGCGCCAGGCGTTGCACGATACTTTGCAAATCTTCTGCATCGAGCCGCGCAATGCGGGTGAGCACCTTGTCGAGAAAGCTGGATTTTTGCGAAGGCATCGGAATTAGTCGAGCGTGGAGGTTCGAGGGTCGAGAGCCAGATTCTTTGTCATGCTTTCGGAAGTTTTTTTACTTTTCTCTGCGATAACAATTTTCATAACAACTTTGTTTTTGCAATGGCTCTCGACTCTCGGTCCAAGGCTGACGCATCTAAATTCTTTCCATTAACACCGCGGCTTCAGCCCGGTGTTAAGTCATGCAATGCGGAAGCCAGCCGTTTCAACGGCTTTTTTCCACGAGCAAAACTGAACCCTCGGTGTTAATAAAACATGCCGAGTCCAAACGGTTTTAGATGTGTCAACCCTCGACTTTCGACCCTCGACTATTTTCAGAACCATTTTTTCTTTTTAAAATAAAGATAAGTGGCCGCCGTCGTGACCGCTGTCAAAATTGCAGAATACAAATAACCATGTTTCCAGGAAAGCTCCGGCATGTTGTGAAAATTCATTCCGTACCAAGTGCCAATAATCGTTATCGGCGTGGTGATAATCGTAATCAAAGTAAGCAGTTTGACCACTTCGCCGGTTTGATTGGAGGACATGTTCAAATAAACCTGTAAAATTCCCGTGATCGAATCGGTGTAGGTTTGCGCCAGTTCGGCAATGTGAAAGAGCGCGTCGTACACATCGCGATAATATGGAACCAGATGGGGCCGAATCAGTTTGATTTCGCCGCTGGCAAATCGCGAAAGAACTTCGCGTTGCGGACCAATAATCTGGCGCAAATGCAACACTTCTTTTTTGATTTGAATGAGCTTGTTGAGCGCTTCTTTGCCGGGATTTTGCAGAACCTGATTTTCCAAATCGGCAATTTCCAAAGCGAGTTCTTCCAGGGCCGGTTTGTAATTATCCACAATGCTATCGAGCAGTGTGTGGGCTACGCGGTCCGGCGCGCGCGCGATGTGCTGCGAGCTTTTCAAGCAGCGTTCCTCGGTGGTGTGAATGCTGCGCAACGGCACATCGTGATAAGTGACGAGAAAGTTTTTTCCCAGAAAAAAATTCAGTTCGCCCGTGGCAAACACGCCGTCTTTGCGGCTGTAATCCACCGCATGAATCACCATGAAAAGATAAGCCGGAAATTTATCTTCTTCCTTGGGCGAATATTCTTCGACCTTCGGCGAAGGACTGACCATGATGCAATCTTCCACGGAGAGCGGATGGAAATGAAATAAATCTTCCAAAAAAAATTTGCTTTCTTCCGGCGTCGGCTTTTCCAAATCAACCCAGAGAAAAAGATTCGTGTCGGCCAAAAGCGTTGGCATCAAAAACATTTCCATGTTTTGGCTGTGCAGCCGGCCCTGGGTTGTAAAAGCAAAGGAACGAACCATGCAAATCGGGATCGTAAATGGGTTACCAGATTATTTCTTTGATTTTTATTTGGAGAAATAATTTGCGCATTTTTTATTTTTCGATGGCGCTCAAAACTAAAACCGGGCCATCTTTTCCAATTCCTTGACTCGTTCATCAATGGCTTTGCGAGTAATGCGCGTGGTGAATTTGAGTCCAAAACCTTCGCAACAAAAAGCGGCGGTGACGCTTCCGTAAATCATGGCGCGACGGATATTTTCATCAATCGAACCTTTGGCCGTGGACAAATAACCCATCATGCCGCCGACAAACGAATCGCCTGCGCCGGTAGGATCCACCACGCGATTCAGCGGAAAGGCGGGCGACAGAAATAATCCATCTTTGCTGGAAAGAATCGCGCCGTGCTCGCC
>JALYXC010000617.1 GCA_030947315.1 Verrucomicrobiota bacterium
GCATACGCCAGATCAATGGCGCGTTCAACTCCGTAGCAAAAACCAAATTCCTTGGCGAGTTTGACCGTGAGCAAACCATCGGCGGAAAGGACATGGCCTTTGGCCCGAATCCGATCCACCAGTTCGCTGCGATAATGGGAAAGGACTTGCGCTTGGACGGCCGCCATCACATCGGGCCGTCGAAGATTTATTTTTTGGGGCGCGGCAGGCGCGTGATTTGACATACCAATGAACTGTATCACGAGGCTAAAAACCGTCTAGCGCAAAGAGGAGGCAACATATGGAAAGTCGCAGCTTGGACCTTTCGAAATCTTGACTTTCGTCTTCTCTCCTTCAAACCTGTCTAACATGCAATAACGGCTTGCGGCAGCCGTGATATGAAACTTCGCTTTGGCTTTATCGGAATCGGTGCGATGGGATTGAGCCACGTCAATTCCATTCACAAACTTTGCGGTGACAAAGCTGACATCACCGCCGTTTGTTCCAGCAACGAAACAAATATAAAAAAAGTTCTGGAAATCGCGCCGAAGGTAAAACTCTTCAAGAATGAAAGTGAACTGATCCAATCGCCTCTTGACGCTATCATCGTTTCAACTCCGAACTTCACGCATGTCCGCCTGGCCCAGGAAATTTTGAGCGAAGGTAAACATCTTTTTCTCGAAAAACCATGCGGCATTACCAAAGAAGAATGTAAAAAATTACTCGAAATTTCAGAGCAAACCGATCGCCTCGTGATGATGGGACACGAACTCCGTTATTCGCCTTATTTCCAAAAAATAAAAACGCTCGTAGAGAACGGCGAAATTGGCGCGCCCCGTCTGGTCTGGTGCCGGGAATTTCGCGGCCCATTTCAGAAAAAAACGCAGGATTGGATTCAGGATGATCGCCGTTCGGGTGGCGCGCTGGTGGACAAAAATTGTCATCATTTCGATTTGATAAATTGGTGGGTGGGCGCTCGCCCCAAACGCGTCGCGGCTTTTGGCGGGTGCGCAGTCAATCGTGCCATGGCTGGACCGCGTCAAGTGCATGATCACGTCGCGATGAGTTTTGAATATGAAAATGGCGTTCGCGGCAACCATCAACTCTGCCTGTTCGCGCTTGATTTTCCGAACGAAGATTTAGAAATGGGCATCGTGGGCGATGAAGGATTTTTGCAAACGCGCATTTCCAAAATTGAAATTCTGGAATGGAAACGGGGCGCGACTCGAAGGAAACCGATCATCCACAAAGTCCCTGCCAAATTTGGGGAAGGTTGGGGAAATCATCCTGGCTTCGATGAAATCCACATCGAATTTGTCAATTGTATTTTGGAAAAGCGTCAGCCATTGACCAGCGTGCGCAATTGCGTTGACGCCACGTTGCTTGCCATCGCCGCCGAGGAATCAATTAAAAAACGAAGCGTTGTGGAGATCGAATGAAAACAAATTTTCAAAGCACTGACTAAGGATCTGCGCAAAATAAATCTCGACGCTAAAACGCTCTCGGCAGATGACGTTTGCGCCAAATTACGTAAATGACCGGATAAATTAAAAGTTCCAAAATCGCGGAAGTCACGACGCCCCCAATCATTGGCGCAGCAATTCGTTTCATTACGTCCGCGCCGGCTTGCGTGGTGGGCGACCACATAATCGGCATCAGGCCAAAAAGAATCGCGCAGACCGTCATGATTTTTGGGCGAATCCGTTGCACCGCGCCTTCGATGACGGCGTTATGCAAATCGGACATGGAATTCATTTTTCCGGCGGCACGAAATTTTTCCCAGGCATGATCAAGATAAAGCAGCATGACCACGCCCGTTTCAGCATCGAGTCCAGCGAGCGCAATCAATCCAACCCAAACGGCGACGCTCAAATTGTAGCGGAGAAAATAAAGAAACCAGAATGCGCCGACTAACGAAAACGGAACCGCGAGCAAAACGATTATTGTCTTCACCGTGGATCGTGTGTTGAGAAAAATTAAAACAAAAATAATTAACACCGTAAAAGGAATTAAAATCGCCAGCCGCTTTTCCGCGCTTTTTAAATATTCAAATTGTCCGGCCCATTGCATGTAATAACCGGCGGGAAACTGAACGCGTTCCTGAATTCTTTGCGTCGCTTTTTTGACGTAACTCTCAATGTCATCGGTTGTAATATCTACAAAAACAAAGCCGACAAGCTGGCCGTTTTCATTGCGAATGGAAGGCGGGCCGGTTTTGTAACTGATGTCCGCGAGCATCGAAATGGGAATTTGCGCGGGGCCGGAATTTCGCGATTCGGCGAGCGGGAGATTGGGCGAGTTGGCGGCATTCCCCATCGCCGCAGTGCCGTTTCCTCGATTCGCCGAATCGCTCATCGGCGTTGCGACAAGAACGCGTTTCAACGAATCCAAATCTTCGCGAAAATCGCGCGCGTAACGAACACTGATGGGATAACGCTCGCGGCCTTCGACCGTCGTGGCAATTGTTTTTCCGCCAATGGCCGTTTCAACAATGTCATTGATGTCGCCGACCGTCAGTCCGTAACGCGCCGCGGCGGCGCGGTTCGGCGTGATATCGAGAAAATATCCGCCGGTTGTGCGCTCGGCAAAAACGCTACGGGTATCGGGAAAATCCGACAACGCTTTTTCAATTTGCACACCAAGTTTCTGAATCGTGTTGAGGTCGGGACCAAAAATTTTCAGGCCGAGTTTGGTGCGAAAACCGGTCGTCAACATTTACGTGCGCGTTTGAATCGGCATCCAAAAAATATTGGCCATGCCGGGCGTTTTTAATTTTTCATTCATCTCCGCGAGAATCTTTTCCCACGTCATTCCGGCGCGCCACTGTTCGTGCGGCTTGAGCGTGACCACAGTTTCAAACATCGAAAGCGGCGCGGGGTCGGTGGGCGTTTCCGACTGGCCTGCTTTGCCAAAAACCCGTTCGACTTCAGGAATTCCACGGAGAATTCGGTCTTGAATTTGCAAAATTTTCGTCGCTTCGTTAATGGACATTCCCGGAACGGCGGTCGGCATGAAAAGAATGGTTCCTTCATTGAGCGGCGGCATAAATTCTTTGCCGAGTTTCAAAAAAGGGAAAGCGGTTGCCGCTAAAATCATGAGCGCGAGAAAAATGGTGAGCCAGCGAAAACGCAAAACAAAATGGACGAACGGTTGGTAAATCCAAATCAGAAAACGGTTCACGGGATTGCGCGCTTCAGGAGTAATTTTGCCGCGCACCAATAAAACCATCAGGACGGGCACGAGCGTCACGCCGAGCAACGCAGCAAAAAACATGGCGAACGTTTTTGTAAAGGCGAGCGGGCTGAATAATCGGCCTTCCTGCGCTTGCAGAGAAAAAACGGGAATAAAACTGACGGTGATAACGAGCAGCGAAAAAAAGAGCGGACGGCCCACGCTTTTTGCAGCGGCGATGATGACATTGATTCGCTCTTGATTTGTTAAAGTTGAATGGGCGAGTGGGTGAGTGGGCGAGTCGGCGCTTAAGGCTTCGACACTTCGCCCATTCGCCGTTTCGCCTGCGCGCCGTTTCTCAACTTCCGCTTCCTCCAGCGCCTTGTGCGCATTTTCCACCATGATAATGGCCGCATCCACCATCGCGCCAATGGCGATGGCAATGCCTCCGAGCGACATAATATTTGAAGTGAGTCCGAGCCAGTGCATCGGCAAAAACGAAAGTAAAATCGCGATGGGCAAAGTGATAATTGCGACGAGAGCGGAACGAAAATGCCAAAGAAAAATCAGGCAGACCAACGCGACGATGATACTTTCTTCGATTAATTTTTCGCGCAGCGTTCCAATGGAGCGTTTGATTAAATCGCTGCGGTCGTACGTTGGAACAACTTTTACGCCTTCGGGCAGTGACGATTCGATTTCTTTTAATTTATTTTTTATGCCGTCAATCACGGTCAGAGCATTTTCGCCGTAACGCATGACGACAATTCCGCCGACAGTTTCGCCTTTGCCATCGAGTTCCGCAACGCCGCGCCGGATGTCCGGACCGAGATGAACCGTGCCGACATTTTTGACCAGCACCGGCGTTCCTTTTTCAACTTTAAGCGGAATGGTTTCGATATCCTCGATGCTTTTTATATAGCCACGACCGCGCACAAAATATTCTGTGGAAGCGACCTCAAAAACTTTTCCGCCGACATCGCCGTTGGACATTCGGATTTTCGCGATGACATCGCTGAGTGAAATTCCGTAGGCGACGAGTTTATTTGGATCAAGATCGATTTGATATTGCTTGACGAATCCGCCGACCGGCGCGACTTCCGCCACGCCTTTCACCGATTCCAATGCGTAACGCAAATGCCAATCCTGAAAGGAACGCAGCTCCGCTAAATTATGTTTTCCAGTTTCGTCCACAAGCGCGTATTCATAAACCCAGCCCACGCCCGTCGCGTCCGGTCCGATGACGGGATTAACGCCTTCCGGCAAACTCCCGCGCACGGAATTTAAATATTCAATGACGCGAGAGCGCGCCCAATAAATATCGGTGCCGTCTTCGAAAATAACGTAGACAAAAGATTTGCCGAACATCGATTCGCCGCGCACAAATTTCACTTTCGGCGCGGCAATAAATCGCGTTGAAATCGGATACGTAATTTGATCCTCCACCAAATCGGGCGAGCGACCTTCCCAGTCGGTATAAACAATTACCTGCACATCGCTGAGGTCAGGAATCGCATCGAGCGGCGTGTGATAGAGCGCCCAGATTCCGCCGGCGATGGCGAAAAGTGTGAGAACCAAAATAAGAAATTTATTGCGCGCGCTCGCTTCGATGATGCGCTCGATGAAGGTGGAATTTTTTTCAGGAAGTGAATGAGATAAAATTTGTTTTTCCATAAACAATTTTGACTACCACGATTTCAACGCGCCCTGCACTTTCGATTCCGCATCAATCAGAAAATTCGCGCTGTTCACAATGCGCTCGCCTTCTTTGACGCCTGTTTTCACGGCGTAATTTGTCCCAAGTTTTCGGCCGATTTCGATAAAGCGCGGCTCAAGTTTTCCTTCGCCTTTATTCACGAAAACAATGTTGCGTTCACCGGTCGGCATCACGGCGTTCACTGGAATCGCAAGATGCTCGCCCGCTTCAATTTTCAAATCCACGTTGACGAACATTTCCGGGCGCAATTTAAAATCCGGATTATCAACATCAATGCGGACACGGCCGGTGCGGGTCGCTTCGTTGATGAACGGATCGATTAAAATAATTTTTCCGGGAAACTTTTCGTTCGGATAAGACGAACTGGTAATCGTCACGGGCAGATTTTTTTTCAACAGCGGCAATTCCTCCTGGTAAAATTCCGCCCAGACCCAAACGACGGAAAGATCCGCGATGTCCACCAGATGTTCGCCGACCATGACGCGACGGCCCTGGTCCACGCGCAAATCCTGCACCACGCCTTTGAACGGCGAATAGAGCGTGAGATTTTCCTGCGCCTGCCGCGTCTCCTCCAGCTTCGCGGTTTGATTCGTCCCAATATTCCAAAGTTGCAGCCGACGTTTCGTGGATTCGAGCAATTGATTTGCGCTCTCGACCGCCGCCGTTGAATT
>JALYXC010000082.1 GCA_030947315.1 Verrucomicrobiota bacterium
TCTTTTGGCGCGGCGGGCGCAAAAATTGTCATTCAGGAATTTTTGGAAGGAATGGAAATTTCGCTGCACGCTTTGTGCGATGGAAAAACGGCCAAACTTTTTCCAACGGCGCAGGATCACAAACGCGTTTTTGACGGCGACAAAGGTCTGAACACCGGCGGCATGGGAACGTATTCGCCCGCGCCGTTTTTGAGCGAAACGGAACTGGCCGAAGTTGGTCGGAAAATTTTATTTCCCTGGCTGAAAGGTTGCGCTGCTGAGGGAATTGATTTTCGCGGCATCCTTTATCCCGGCGTGATGCTCACGAAAAACGGGCCGCGCGTTTTGGAATTTAATGCGCGTTTTGGCGATCCGGAAACGCAGGTTTATTCGACTCGATTGGAAAATGATTTGATTGAATTATTGAGCGCCGGCATTGACGGAACTCTCGACAATGTTGCAATGAAATGGGGTCCGATGGCATCGGTTTGCGTGGTCATGGCTTCGCGTGGTTATCCGGGAAATTATGCGAAAGGCAAAATTATTTCCGGTCTCGACGACGCAAAACTTTTGCCGAACACAAAAGTTTTTCACGCGGGAACAGCGCGCGACGGAAAAAATATTGTGACAAACGGTGGTCGAGTTTTGGGAGTGACGGCGTGGGCGGAAAATTTAGGGACCGCGCAAGAGGCAGCTTATGGAGCGGTGGAAAAAATTGAGTTCGACGGCGCGCATTTTAGACGCGATATTGCGGCCAAGTCTTTAAACACCGGAAGATTTTAATCACGGGCGAGACAGATTTACCTGGATTTTTATGAGAGTATTGCGAGTTATTTTTTGTTTTTTACTAAGCATGGCGGCGAGTGTGGCAGCGACCAATGAGCCGCCGAAATTCGAGGAAATTTTTAAACTGGTCCGCACCAATTTGAGCGGCGTGACGGAAACCGAACTGAACCGCACGGCGGTTCGCGGATTGTTGAATGAATTGCGTCCGCTGGTTTCTCTGCAGGTCAGTTCCACGCCTACGAATTCCACTTCTTCGACCAATAATTTTAAGGCGGCCATTTACGAAAGGGCATTTGTCTATTTTCGCGCGAGCCGGGTGGGGGAAAACTTGAGCCGAAAATTATCTGAGCGCTTTCAGGAACTTTCGAAAACTAATAAATTCAAAGGGATCGTTCTAGATTTGCGTTTTGCGGAAGGCAACGACTATCTGGCTGCGGCCAAAACCGCCGATTTATTTTTAAATTCTGAACAGCCTCTTTTGAATTGGGAGGCCGACTCGGCCCGGGCCACGGCAAAAACCAATGCCATTACTTTGCCGGTGGTCATTTTGGTTAATAAGTTCACGAGCGGTTCCGCCGAAGCGTTAGCGGCCGTTTTGCGCGAGACCAAAGTTGGCCTTTTGATCGGTTCCACAACCGCGGGCCAGGCGAATATTTATAAAGAGTTTCCCCTGGAAAATGGACAGCGCCTTCGCATTGCCACCGCTCAAATCAAAGTCGGCCAAAACCAAACATTGAAGGAAAGTTTAAAGCCCGACATCGAAGTCGCGGCGACAACGGAGGATGAAAAAATTTATCTGGAGGATGCCTACAGGAAAATTTCCAAACCAATTGCGCCTAATCAAATCGGTTTGGAAAACAGTTCGACTAACCTGACTCGTTCGCGGCTGAATGAAAAAGAGTTGGTGCGCTTGCAGCGCGAAGGACTTACGCCAGACAGTGATTTTTTGGATCGGCCAATTCTGGGAGCAGAAGCGGCGCTGCGGTTGATAAACGATCCGGCGCTGGCGCGCGCGCTGGATTTACTCAAAGGCCTGGCTGTCGTTCGGCAAAATCGCCCGCTATAAATTTATTTAAGTCGCCTAAGTTTTTTGGTAACGGCTGGAAATGCCGAAAATGATTTGCACTTTTTCACGAGCTGTTTAGTTTTAAAACACAACAAAAAAAACGCAAAAGTATATGCGCAAAGCTACGTCGGAGTCGAACTGCAACGAAACCACTTACGTGGGGAATCGTCCTCTGCGCTCGCTTGATTTGTTAGGGCCGGATAAAAAAACTCTGCGCCAGAAATATTTGATTGGCGAGCCGCGCAGTTGCCCGCTCGGTTCGGCTGAGGAAATGAAACGTCGCGGGTTTGTCGGCATTTACCAAAAAAGTTCAGCGGTGCGATTTCGCCTTTTGAATTCCAATTTAATTATTGAAAAGACCTGGTAGGTGTTGGATTCAAGTGCGTCAGAAATTTTAGCTGAATGAAATCGTTGCCTGAATAAATATTTAATTTTAGGATCTTTGCCGACCGATTTTAATTTTGGATTTTAAAGTCATAATCCGCTGAAAAGATTCCTCAATACGCGCTTCGGGAATTGCGCCGGTTTCAACCAGTCGCGAAATAAATCCGAAAACTTTTTCGCCGATATTCGGATCGTAACTCATATTATTGCCAAAGCAGAGAATATCGAGGCCCGCTTCAATGCCCAATTGAATCGCCTTCTCCAAACCGTAATGGGCGGAAATGGCTTTCATTTCCATATCGTCGCTAATAATCAGCCCGTGATACCCGAGTTTCTCGCGCAAAATTCCGGTCAGCACTTTTTTAGAAAGTGTGGCCGGCCGTTCCGAATCCAGGTTCGCATTAAAAACGTGCGCGCTCATAATTACGTCGCAAAGTCCCGCTTCAATGAGTCGTTGAAAGGGAATTAATTCTCGTTCGTTCCAAGTTTTCGTCACGTCCACAAGGCCCAGATGCGTATCGCCCAACGCGCTGCCATGGCCAGGGAAATGTTTGGCGCAAATAAAAATGCCGTGATCATGATGGGCTGTGGCAAATCGGATCGCCTGTTTCGCCACCAGTTCCGGATCGGGGCCAAAGCTCCTTTTTTTGCCTTTGATAATCGGGTTATCCGGATTGGCGTCGAGGTCCACGACTGGCGCCAAGTTTAAATTAAATCCATTTTGCGCCAGAGTTTTGGCGATTAATTCGGCGTGACTAAAAGTAAAAATCGGATCATTTTTTTTTCCTAATTCTTCATGCGAAAACGTTTCGGGAAATCCGTAAATTTGTTTGAGCCGATTCACGTTGCCGCCTTCCTGATCAACAGAAATCAAAAGAGGCGTCCTCGCATTTTTCTGCAGCATTTCATTCAAGACGCGAACCTGATCGGGCGATTTTATATTTCTTCCCGGCAACTGCATGTCGGCCATCTCCTGATCAAACAAAATGACGCCGCCTAAATTTCGTTCGCGAACATCTTTTATGATGGGATCGTTTTCGTTCAGTTCGCAGCCGCGAAAACCGACCAGGATCATCTGCCCGATTTTTTCCGAGAGGCTGGAAGGAATTTTATCCATTCGGCAAATACTCAGAAACTATTTTTAGCGGGATTGAGAACGAACAGTTCGGTTTTCATAATTTTTCATGCAAAGTTCTTAATTTTAAAAAACGATGTCCCAACGACAAATTGTTCATGCATTTGGTTTGCTATTATTCTACACCTTAGCGTCTGAAACAAGTGGCTTTGCATCCAAATAAACTTTGATTTTATCCAGTCGGCTTATCTTGGCATTGTTGTGATACTATTTCCCAAAAATCATCGAATTTATGCCGCTAAATAAATTATTTTCCTCCCGAGAGTCTTTCCAAAAGGGCTGGAGCATTTTGACTTTTATTTTGGGGATGGGACTCAGTTCAATTTGCGCCGAAGAAATCCGTCCGGACCTTGATTATTTTCCGTCACGATTGCACGCGGCAGTTTTTAGGAATTGGGATATTGTTCCGCCCGAACGACTGGCCGCCGTGCTGGGGACCGATCTTGCCACCATTCGGAACGCTGGAACAACGTTGGGCCTTTCCTGGCCAAAACCGCTTTCCGCTGAAGAAATCCGGCGGAATACCGAAATTGTTTTGCGCCGAAATTGGCCGCTATTGCCCCGATCTCAAATTGAATCCTTGCTCGATTATTCACCAAGAGAGTTGGATGAATTTTTGTCCAAAGAAATTTTCTTGCGCGCACTACTGGCCAGTCCGCCCGCCGATTTGACCTTCCTAAAATATGAAAAGCCAAATCAGCAAACGGAAGCGCGCGTCAAATGGTTCGGCGCTCATGTAAGTCAGCATCTCAAAGCGGTTGGTTCCACTCCCGAAGAGCCTCGGCTCGCTTTCACGAATGAACTTTGTCGCGCGCACAATCCCGCGGATTTTATTCCTGGGTCTCAACCCTCTAACCACGAGGTTGATCTACGGACGAATTGGACAATTCAAATTTCAGAAAATCCGGATGCGCTGACAAAAATTGCCGTGCAGGATTTTTGTGATTATTGCCGACAAACTCAACCGGCAGAAATAATCCAGGTGGAAACCAAAACGCGGTCGCCCGGAAAAAAGTGTTTTTTGCTTTCGCTCGATTCCAATTTAAAAAAATCGGAAACTTATGCGCTAAATATTTCTCCCCAGAAAATTATTCTGCGCGGCGGATCTGAATTGGGGCTGGCTCGCGGACTCATCGAGTTGGAAAGAAGAATGGCCGAACGTGGCGGGCCCTTTCTTTCTTCAACACAGGAAACGAATTCGCCTTCGTTCAGCCCGCGTTATGTTTCGTCCTATTTTTCTTTGCTGACTGATCCGCTGGGAAATGATTTGAACTATGGATTTCCGGAGGGTTATTTGAACCAGATTTTTCATCAAGACGCGGAGGGAATCTGGCTTTATGTATTGCTCAACGATTTGGTGCCGTCGCCCTTTTTTGCGGGCATGGGCGCCGGAAGCGAAGCGCGTCTGCAGCGGCTTCGTGAGTTGGTCAATCGCGCCGCCAAACATGGTTTGAAAATTTACCTTTATCTCAACGAACCGCGCGCGCAATTCCTGTCATTCTTCGAGAAATATCCGGAGGTCAAAGGTCAGACGGAAGGCAACATGGCTGCTCTTTGCACTTCGACGGAGCTGGTGCAAAAACATTTGCGCGGCTCCTGTGAAAAATTATTTCGCGAGGTTCCAGGATTGGGCGGCGTGTTTGTAATCACCGCCAGCGAAAATCTTTCCAACTGTTACTCGCATTTTTATAGAACGAAAATTTCCTGCCCGCGCTGTTCGCAACGGACGCCCGCTGATGTTATTGCCGAGACGATTCGTTGCATGTCGGAAGGCGTTTGGGCGGCGGACCCGAAAGCGAAATTTATCGTGTGGGATTGGAGTTGGCATTCCGTTCTCGGCGAAGAAGCGCCCGAAAAAATTATCCAACGCCTTCCGCAAAGAGTCGCGCTGATGGCGGACTTTGAGCGCGGCACTCGCATCGAACGCGGCGGCATTCCGATGAATGTTGAGGAGTATTCGATTTCAACAGTGGGCCCGTCGCCACGCGCGAAAATTCGTTCCGAACAAGCGAAACGATTTGGGTTTGATTTTTTCGCGAAAATTCAACTTTCAACGACGTGGGAATGCGGCACTGTTCCATTTATTCCTGTGCCGAATCTGCTCGCGCGAAAGGCAGAAGCGATGCGCCAAATCGGGGTTAGTGGCACGATGGCGACGTGGACGATCGGAAGTTATCCTTCGCCGAACACCGAGGCGTTTGCGATGCAAAACTGGAATCCGAATTTGTCTGAAACAGATGTGTTACGACGAGTTGCGGCAAAACGTTACGGCGCAACGGCGATCGAAAGCGCGATGCGTGGTTGGGAAAAATTGAGCAATGCTTTCGCGGAAGAATTTCCGTTTTCAACTTCGCCTTATTCGGCGCCGTTACAACACGGGCCTTCGCTTCCGCTTTATCGCCGCGATATTCCGCCGCCGTTTGGCAATGCAACGTTATTCAATTGCAAAGACGACTGGCGTAACTGGTCTCCGCCGTATTCGCCGGAATTAATGACGAAACTTTTGCGCCACCTTTGCGATCGCTGGGACGATGGATTGGAAGATTTGCGCGAGGTGGTCGAGAAAAGTGGACCGCGGAAACAAATGGCTGAACGCGATTACGACGTCGCGTGGATGATCGGATATTATTGGCGCGCTTACGCGAACGATTTGGATTTTTACAAAGCGCGCGACGCGACCGATGTCGCGGGCATGAAACAAATCGCCGCGGAAGAATTGAAAGCGACTGAGGAAGCATTTCGCCTGGTGCGCGCCGATTCGCGACTCGGTTGGGAGGCTGAGTTGCAATATTTCTATCGTCCACTCGACGTGTTGGAACGGCTGCTGTCTTTGGATGCCGTGGTGGACCCGATCAATTAAAACAAGGGTTGAATCCGCCTAAATATTGCCTGGAAGAATTTTCTCAGGAGGACGCCAATTGAACAACGTTTTGCTTTTGCTCCTCCGGCTCGACCCATTTGTGGTGTTCGCGGATTAAATCGACGAGGCGATCCACCGCTTCGATTTCGGGAATATTAAATTTAACGGGCGTTTTTCCGACGTAAAGATTTATTTTATTGGGCGCGCCGCCGACGTATCCAAAATCGGCGTCAGCCATTTCGCCGGGGCCGTTCACGATGCAGCCCATGATGGCGATTTTTACGCCTTTCAAATGTTCGGTGCGCGTTTTAATTCGAGCCGTCACCATTTGCAAATTAAATAATGTTCGTCCGCAACTCGGACACGCGACGTAATCGGTCTTGAACGAGCGACAGCCTGCCGCTTGTAAAATATTGTAAGCCAAACGAAGCGATTGTCCGCCGCCGGGTTCACCGCGAACTAAAATCACGTCGCCTATTCCGTCGGCGAGAAGCGAACCGATAACAACCGAGGCGCGAAGCAAAGCGATTTTCGGTTCAAGCGGTGTAACGTCGGCGCTGTGCTCCGATGAGTCAAGCCGCAGGCTCGACGCTACAAAACCAAGACAATCTTTCAGTAGAATCGGATTGTTCAAGCCGAGCCGTTTTAATTTTGCCGCCAGCAAACGGAATGCTGTGATGGCTGGAAGTGGAACTCCATCTTTGACAGTGACGAGTTGCGTTTCGCAATTGATTTCAAAATCCTGGGTTGGATCAATTTCGTAAATGTTTAAATCCTCATAAATAGCTTCCGGCCTCACGTCATCTTTCGGTCGAATTTTTGGCGCAACTTTTTCCCAGGTTGCGCGCGTGACGATGACGCGAACGGTTTGTTCTCCGCCGCATTTTATATTTTCTGAAAGTTCAATTTCCGGTGTGGCGCGGCGTTCAAAATGAAAAGGATCAAAAGGGAAATCATTTGGTAGAAACGCATTCCACGGCGTCTCTGAATTTTCCGCAGAAGTTTGGGACGCGATGGAACGCGTCCCTACCGTAAGAGAAGGAATCTGCGCCAGCAAATCATTGCACACTTCAATCTCATGCGGTGAATCTTCGGTGAGCGAAACGCGAATCGTGTCGCCGAGACCATCGCAGAGCAGCGAGCCGATGCCAATCGCGCTTTTAATGCGGCCATCTTCGCCTTCGCCGGCTTCAGTGACGCCAAGATGAAGGGGATAATTCCAATCAGTTCCAAGTTCGTTCAATCGCGCCACCAGCAGCCGATAACATTCAATCATCACTTTCGGATTGGACGACTTCATCGAAAATTTAAAATTATGAAAATTATGGGCGCGAGCAATGCGCGCAAATTCCAAGGCGCTTTCCACCATGCCGTGCGGCGTGTCGCCAAAACGATTCATGATACGATCACCGAGCGAACCGTGATTGGTGCCGATGCGCAGCGCGCGATTTAATTCCAAACACAGTTTTACGAGCGGGATGAATTTTTCTTCGATCCGTTTCAGTTCAAAATTATATTGCTCATCGGTATATTCTTTGACCGCAAATTTTTTTGAATCGGCATAATTACCCGGATTGATGCGAATCATCTCGACCCATTTGGCGGCTTCCATCGCGGCATCCGGTTTGAAATGAATGTCCGCGACGACCGGCACGAAACAATTTTGCGCGCGCAATTCAGAAACAATATTTTTTAAATTAGCCGCGTCCTTCACGGTCGGCGCCGTGATGCGAACGATTTGACAACCCACCGCGACCAATTCCAAAGTTTGTTTGACACACAAAGCCGTATCCATCGTGTCGCAAGTGAGCATGGATTGTTTTACGACAGGACGATTTCCCCCAATGATGACGCCTCCTTTGAGGGGATCTCCGACAATGACTTCGCGGGTTTGGCGGCGCTGGAAAAGGTAAGGAGAACTACAGTATTGCATGAGAATTATTTCTCAGAACCATCGTTCGGCGCCGATTGCTCGACTCTTGTTTCATGCTGAAACATGGATTTAAAAAGCGAGAAGCGCTTGGTCACGTCATTGAAGGAAACGAACAGCATAAACGAAATCAGCAATACAGCAAAGGCAGTCGTAGTGTATTCGACAAAGCGCGCGCTCAAAGGACGGCGAAAAAGTTTTTCAATAATCGCCATGAGAATATGCCCGCCATCGAGAACGGGGACTGGGAGCATATTTATAATCGCCAGATTGATATTGAGCAAAACCAGAAAACTCAAGGCGAGCCGAAAATCGGCATTCACCTGCGAAGCGAGCATCGCAATAATTCCGGGCGGGCCGCTTAAATCTTTAACACCCACGCCGGTTTGTTTGGAATGAAAGAGCGCGCCCAGCGTGTCAATCGTTCGTTGCCAGACGGTCGAAACTTGTAGCCAGGGTGTTGGCCCGGGCTTTTGCAATTCGTAACGAAGAATATTGCTGCCGCCCAAAAGAACCCCGATGCGGCCTTGTTTTGTGTCGGGATTGATCGCGGGTGTAACGGTTAATTTTAATTTGTGGTCCCCCCGTTTTATTGTAAGGTCAGTCGCCTGATTCGGGCGTTTGCGAATGAGTCCGATCAATTGTTCATGGCTTACAACTGGCACGTCGCCAAATGAAACAAATTCGTCATCGAGTTTCAACCCGGCTTGAGCGGCCGGACTATTTGCTTCCAACGATTTTACAACAGGATGTTCTTTTGGATCCAAATTTAAAACTTTCAGTCCGACAATTTCACTGACTTTCGCCGTGAGTCCGTAAGTGCTTTGTTTGCCGTCATGTTCAATGACTACCGGAATAGTATTCGTGAGCGCGAACACCGTGTTCATCAGCACGTCCTGCCATGATTTTACATGTTTCCCATTGACGGAAATAATTCTGTCGCCTTCCCGAATCCCAAGATTTTCTTCCGGCGAATTTGGCTCGACATAACCAATAATGGGCGGATTCACCGGCACCGGCAAACCGGTAAAATAAATAATCGTGGCAATCGCAAAAGCAAAAACGACATTCATAAAAGGCCCCGCCAGCGCGACGAGAATTTTTGAGCCAGGTGAAGCAGGCGGAACTTTGTCGGCCTCTTCGCCCACGCCTTCCAAAGCGGAAGAAGTCACCATTTGCGGCAGTTTGACATAACCGCCCGCGGGAATTAATCGCCAGGAATATTCAATTCCATCCCGCGTCCAACCGAAAAGTTTTGGGCCGAATCCGATGGCAAAGGCGTCCACTTTCAAGCCTCGTTTTCGCGCCACCCAATAATGTCCAAATTCGTGGACAAAAATAGCGGCGCCAAACATAAGCACCACAACCACTGTGACGTATAAAATATTTAAAATATGAGCCATGAATATTGCCGTTTATTAAAAACGGAATAGAAGGTTAATCGCCCAACATGCCTCTGGCAACTTATGAAAGCGCTTCCTTTCGCGCCCAGGCGTCGGCTTCCAGAATTTGTTCGAGGGTGGGATTAGAAATGATTTGATGACGTTGCATAACTTCGGCCACAGCTTTGCTGAGTTGCGGAAAATTTATTTTGCGATTCACAAAGGCTTCGACCGCCCCTTCGTTGGCCGCGTTCAACACCGCCGGCAAAGTTCCGCCAATTTCTCCGGCGCGCCGCGCCAGGTTTAGCGACGGAAATTTTTCCAGGTCTGGCTCCTCAAAATTGAGCGAGCCGATTTTTGCAAAATCTGTTTGCACGCGATTGCTGCCGATGCGTTCGGGATAAGTCAGCGCATACTGAATCGGCAAACACATGTCCGGCGTGGAAAGTTGAGCGATAATCGAGCCGTCTATAAATTCCGCCATCGAATGCACAATGCTTTGCGGATGCACGATGACTTTAACACGCGCCATTTCGATGTCAAAAAGCCAGCGCGCTTCGATCATCTCCAGGCCTTTATTAAAAAGCGTGGCGGAATCAATTGTGATTTTTTTTCCCATGACCCACGACGGATGTTTGAGCGCGCGCTCGACTGTGATGTTTGGAAAATCTTCTTTGGGTGTTTGCCGAAACGGTCCGCCCGAAGCAGTTAACCATAAATTGCGAACGGAATCGGAGCGCTTGCCATCCAGACATTGAAAAATGGCGGAATGTTCGCTGTCCACCGCCAGAACTTTCACGCCATATTTACGCGCCTCGTTCATGACGATTTCTCCGGCCATGACGAGAATTTCTTTGGACGCCACTGCAATATCCTTTCCGGCGCGAATCGCGGCGAGCGCGGGTTGCAATCCAGCCGTGCCCACAATAGCAATTAAAACCAAGTCTGCGGACGGAAGCGTGGCCAGTTTGATTAAACCTTCCTGGCCAGAATAAATTTTTGTGGTGAGACCGGGAACGCTTTCGAGTTCGCGCGCTTTGCCTGGGTCGAAAATAGAAATGGCGTCCGGTCGGTGTTTGTGTGTTTGTTGAAGAAGCAGTTCAGAATTATTTCCCGCGCCCAAACCCACCAGCCGAATTTTGTCCGGCAAATCTTCTGCGACTTTAATAGTCGAAGTGCCGATGGAACCGGTGGAGCCGAGGAGAACAATGTTCTTCATTTTTTAACCACAGATAAACACAGATGGACACAGATAATTTTATAGAGTCGAGCCATAACAAATTTTAATCTGTGTTTATCAGTGTTCATCTGTGGTTTCAAATCAGTTTGTTAAAACGTGTCTCAGGTACAAATA
>JALYXC010000012.1 GCA_030947315.1 Verrucomicrobiota bacterium
TATTATTTCCGAACCGCTGACCTCGGCTCAACCATTATCCAATCCAAAAATAGTTTCACCCAAAGAGATGCAAACTATTCCCGCGCCGATTTCCGCGCCGCTGGCCGAATCCAAAACTGCGGCGCCTCCTCCCGCCGCGACCGTCCTGCGCCTTTACACCGTAAAATCGAATGACACCGTAACGACGATTTGCAAACATTACGGAATTAAATTAAGTCAATTGCTCGCAGCCAATCCCGCAGTGGACGCCCGCCGTTTGCGCATCGGACAAACGCTCACTATTCCCGCTCCTTGATTCATGTTATCGCGCCTGACTTTTTTTCTGATTGCCGCGTTCTGGCTGACCATGACTTTTTTCTTGTGGCGCTCAGAATTCTCTGGCCGTCAGGAAATAGGCGCGCCCGTTCCTCTCGCGCAAGTCTGGCAAAAGGTGCTGACCGCTCCGGATAATTCCACACTGGAAATTCTTCATCACGGAAAAAAAATCGGTTATTGCCGCTGGTCAGCCAATGTTGGTGAAGATTTACCCGCCGCCGGAAAAATTAGTTCTGACAATTATGAGCCAGAAGGCATGGTGAAAAAACTTTCCAGTTACATGCTCAACCTCGAAGGCAACGTCATGCTCTCCAGCAATAATCTTCGATTTGATGTGAACTTGAAACTTTCGACCAATCAGGCCTGGCAGGAATTTTCCGCGCGCGGCAGCATTCGCCCGCGCTCCTGGGAAATTCGCTCCATCGCCACCAACGAAAATGTTCGTCTGGCCGTGGACGATGAAGACGGCCGTTGGGAAAAAAACATTTCTTTTTCAGAATTGAAAAATCCTCAAGCGCTCATTCAGGAATTGGGCGGGCCGCTCGCCTGGATACTGGCCGCCAATCTGGGATTGAATTCGCAAACCAATGCGCTCTCCCATTTGAGCCTCGCCCTGAAATGGGAAGCGCGCCATGATTGGATGAAATTCGGCCACTCCAAAGTCCGGGTTTTTCGGCTCGAAGCCAGATTGCTCGACCGCTATAAAATTTCCGTTTTCGTCAGCCGCGTCGGCGAAATTCTCTGGGTGCAATTGCCCGATGAAATTATTTTCAGCAACGACGCCTTCACTCACTTTCAATGATCGAATTAAATCATCTCGTAAAAAAATTTGGCGATCTCATCGCGGTCAATGACATTCATCTGACCGTGGCGCGCGGAGAATTTTTCGCGGTGCTCGGGCCCAACGCCGCCGGCAAAACGACGACGCTGCGCATTCTAGCCGGACTGCTCAAACCAACTTCCGGCAGCGCCAGTATTGCCGGATTCGATGTCCAAAAAAATCCACTCGAAGCCAAACGGCGTCTGGCGTACGTGCCCGATTTTCCGTTTCTTTACGATAAGCTGACGCCGTGGGAATTTTTTAGGTTCATTGGCCAGATTTTTAAAATGGATGAGGCGACCATTCAAAAAGGCAGCCGCGAATTGGTGATTCGTTTCAATATGGAACCGTTCATCCACAAGCCGATTGAAGGACTTTCCCACGGCACACGCCAGCGCGTCGCGATTATTTCCGCGCTACTGCATGATCCGGAAGTGTTTGTAATAGACGAACCGATGGTCGGACTCGATCCGCAACACGCCCGCATCGTCAAAGATATTTTAAAAGAACGATCCTTGCGCGGCATGACTGTTTTTCTTTCCACTCATCAACTCAGTGTCGCCGAAGAACTGGCCGATCGCATCGGCATCATTCATCAAGGAAAACTAGTTGCGGTCGGCACGCGCGAAGAGTTGCGCCAGCAAAGTGGAGCCAGCGGTGCGCTCGAAGAAAGCTTTCTCTCTTTAACTACGGACACGCCGAACGAAAGTTCCAAAATCTTGTAGAGCGGTTTTTTCCTGTCAGGACTTTATTTTCCGTTGCCAGAATCCGTGAAAATCCGGACGGCATTAGTTGTATTAAGGTCAACGCGCCATAAGACACGGTTGCGGGAGTAAATCACGGAGTCGCCGTAAAATCGTGCGAGAGAATATTGTCCGCCATTGTCAGGTGGAACAATGACGCGCTCACTGCCGTCTCTTAAATCGCGCAGAAAAATGCCGCCATTGCCGCCATTACCTGGCGCTCCATTTTGGCCGTCATAAAGATAGTGAGTTGCGGTCGCATCGAGATGAGCGCCCCATTCAAATTTGAAATCCCGATAAAGAAGCTTCAGCGTTGGGCCGAGGCGCTCAGCTTTGATGAGGAAAGTGGTATTTGTATTTAGTCCGTGGTCGCGATTAGCCGAGAAATAAATATCGTAATTGTGGCCGTTCCAGTTAAAGGTGGTGGCGATTCGGGACGGCTCGTTCGGAATCCCGTTCACCTTCAGAAACTCGACAATAGCTTCGGCGGTAAAAAGCATTTTTGTCTTTCGGGTAACAACATCGAAAAGGACGAAGTTATTCGAAGAGTCTTGGGCGAGGATATTATGGTCGTCCCACCATCCCTTCTCAATTTTGTTCGGAAATTTTATTTTCTCGAGAACGCCTTTTTCCAAGTCGCAAAGAAAAATCTCTTGATTTTGGTAACTTGTTGAAGGTCGATTGAAAGCGTATCGAAAGCCGGGCGCTGGGTACCATCCGCTTCCACTGCCAGGACTTTGCGCCAGTTCACCAATTCTCACTGCAGAATTATTCCGGAGATCAAGCATCCAAAAAGCTTCGATACAATTGGCTGGCAGATTTATTTTTCCGAGTGAGTGGCTATTGATAAAATCAATGATTGCAGTTTTGAACCTGGTTAAAGGCGAGGGGGCGCTTTCACAAAGGAGCTTTGTTTGATCTTGATTAGCAAGGACATACCCGGCATTCAATAATTCACCAAGGGTTATCCGCTTGTCCAGATCATAGAGGTAGGAATGATGATTAGTGCGACTTAAAACCGTCCATATCCAAGTCTTTCCATCCCGAAAAGGAACCGGATCGTGCCATCCGTAATTCTCGCTGCCGAATGGACCAACCGGTTGGGACGTGACAGGAACAAATCTTGGAGCATTCAAGGCGGTCTTCTTCGGAAACGAGAACACGACAACGAGTATCAATACCAAAGCAATCAGGAATATGATCGTGATTCGTTTCATTTAAAGGACAATTGTTTCAAACCCCCGTAATCCGTTTTTTATATTCGGCGAGACATTCGTCCAGCCGTTGTTTGTATGAGAAGAATGAGTGTGCAATTTGACACCGCGAGGACAGTCATACGATTTTATACGATCAGTTTTACGGTTTGCGGCGTTGTTTATTTTTTGTTTTGTAGTCGGTGAAAAGAATACTGACGACCAGCCAAAATCCGAGGCCGCCCGCCGCCATAAAACAAAGCATCGCCAGGCCAGGATACCCAAGAATTTTAAAAGCGGTTTCCACCCGCATCAAAAGTGCGGCTCCTACAATTAACGCGGCCAGAATTAATCCAGCGGTAATCCGATTAGCCACTTTTTGAAAACCTTCCAAAAACAAGTGGGTCTCCACAACTTTAATTTTCAATTCGACTTCGGAATTGCCCACGGTATCGAGCACTTTATTTATTCGAGTCGGCAGGTGCGTGACGAAATCTTTTAATTCCAAAACGGAAGCGAATAATTTTCCGGGCGTAATATCTTTTTGCAATCGGCAATTGAGAATTTCCGAGACATGACGGCGGACTGCTTCGTTGGGATCAAATTTTTCATTGAGCGAACGGCCGATTTGATCCAATTGCAGCAAGGTTTTTCCGAGCATGGTCAATTCCACAGGAACATACAAACCGGTTTGGCCCGCGCCCCGGCCAATCTCCAAAATGAGCCGCCCCACGTCAATTTTTTCCAGCGTGTTCGATTGATGCTCGACGACCAGGCTGGCGATTTTTCGGCGAAAATCGGTTTCATTAAAATAACTGGTGGTCTCGCTCATTTTGATGGCGAGAGAGGCGGACTCTTCACCGTTGCCTTCGCTGATGGCGATGAGCAGCTTGATTAAATGATCCTGCATGATCGGCGTGGTGCGTCCGACCATTCCCAAGTCCAGCAGGGCCACTTTTTTATCGCTGGTCAGAAAAATATTTCCGGGATGCGGATCGGCGTGAAAAATTCCATCCACTAAAACTTGTTTCAAATAAGCTTTGAACAATTCGTCGGCCAAAGTCGCGCCGTCCAGATCCAATCGTTCCAGGGGAGACATTTCCGTCAATTTTTTTCCGGCCACAAAGTCCATCGTAAGAATGGCCCGCGCGGTATAATCATGGACCGGTTGTGGAACGACAATGCGCTCAAACTCTTTTAAATTATCGCCAACGGATTTTAAATTGGCCGCTTCGCGATGGTAGTCCAATTCGCTGATGAGCGTTCTTTGGAATTCCTCAAAAATTTTTACGAGTTGATAACGGCGGGCCACTTCGCTGTGTTTATCAAAAAAACTGGTAAGTTCCTCCAGTACTTCCAAATCATCGGAAATTATTTTGCGAATATTGGGCCGCTGAATTTTAACAACCACCGAACGACCATCGCGCAATTTCGCTTTGTGCACCTGGCCGAGCGAGGCAGCCGCAGTTGGCTCACGCTCAAATTCGGAAAATGCCTTGGAAAGGCGAACGCCCAATTCGTTGGTGATGGCCGCCTCAACTTCTTCGTAGGAAAATGGTTTGACCTTATCCTGTAAACGAGTGAGCGCATTAAGATAAGGCGCGGGCAATAAATCGGCGCGGCTGGAAAGGATCTGGCCGAGCTTGACAAAAGTCGGCCCCATTTTTTCCAAATCGTCGGCCAATTGCTCGGGCGGTGTGCCTTGATTTTTCGGAGAAAGTTCGTCCTCGGTAAGAGCGGCGCGCAAGCCAAATTGCCCCACCATATCGGCGTTGCCATATTTTAATAAAAGGAAAGCAATGTCTTTGTATCGCTTTAAATGTTGTGGCTTAAATGAAAAACTCATGGAAAAGATTTATCATTCGCGATGATTCAATAAAAGAGATTCCTCGATATTTCTTATCGCTAGAAACGGTCTGATCGTTTTGCTTCTCCACTAAAAGTATTGAAAAGCCAAAAAAATTTCCTTGACTTTTGCCGGAAGGTTTTGGTTGAATCCGGTTATGAAAAAACTTCCGGGCTTATTGGTCACTTCATTCTTATTGACTCTCATCGCGCCCGCTGCTTGGGCGGGGACTTACTCTTTTGCCAACACTAATGATATCACGATTAACGATTTAACTACCGCTCCGACCGAAGCCAGCCCTTATCCCTCGGTTATTTCCGTCGTCGGGATTCCGCCCAATGAAAAGATTGATAAAATCACGGTGACATTTCACAATCTTTTTCATTCTATTTCCCGTGATATTGATATTCTGCTGGTTGGACCGAGTGGAGAAAATCTCATTCTTTTTTCTGATGTGGGCGGAAGCGCTACTGTTTCTGGAGTAACAGTAACTCTGGATGATGATGCGGCGGCAACGCTGCCGCCCTTCGGTGTTATTGTTTCGGGCCTTTTCAAGCCCGACAATTTTGAGGACGGAGAAGGAGGCGACACCTTTCGCGCACCAGCACCGTTCCCTTCGTCGGCTACGAATTTATCTGTTTTCAAGGGAACTAATCCGAATGGCTTCTGGCGTCTTTTCGTCGTTGACGATTTCTTTCACGATTTCTTTTTTACCGGGGGAGGCATGGCGGATGGTTGGAGTATGACGATTAGAACTGCGGCGCTCTTTACAAATTCCACTTTTA
>JALYXC010000045.1 GCA_030947315.1 Verrucomicrobiota bacterium
TTTGAGAACTGGCGCAAGCCGTTGAATCTCTTCTCCAATCTGGCTGATTTCTTTGTAAACCCGATTCTCGCCACGACCATCATGGGTCAGAACGCCGCCGTAAAATTTTTCCGAACCGATGCGGGGCTGTCGCCAGAAAAAATAAAGAACACCATCGGCGCCGCGGGAAAGTATTTGATAGGTGAACAATCGAATCACCCCAGGCCGAACCAATGAATTGACCTCCTGCCAGTTGACATGCCCTGCTTTTTGTTCAATGACCCAGAAACCGCTCTGGCCATCGGGCGTTTTAATGCCGTTTTTTTTCAGCGAACGCATTAGATCAATGCCACAAGCATTTTCCGCTGATTTGGATTTGATGGTGGCGTGACTGTTGACCGAAACAAAATCGAGCGCTTCCGCCACGTCGAAATAATCAAACTTCGAAGTGAATGGACGCAGGTTGGTGGTGACAGGCGCTTGGGGACTAAGCTCATGCAAAATATCGGCTTGCGCTTTCACGTAGGCGACAATGGTATCGTTGGCAAAACGCATCCAATCGAGAATCAGCGCTGGGTTATGAACGGTCGGGGCAACCATCGGCATCGGAACTTGTTTCCAGTCCGAAACGATTTGTCCCCAGAAACGAGTGCCCATCATTTCATTGAGGCGTTCGATCGATTCGTATTTTGCTTTTAACCAATCCTGCCAATCGCGACGCGTTTCTTCATTGAAAGAATATTCCGTGCCGTGCCCGCCCAAGCCGTTGTCAATTTGCCAGGCAATCAGTTGAGAGTGGCGACCGAGAGCTGTCGCCATTTCCCGCACGATTTTTTTGGAATAATCCCAATACAGATCGCTGTTCAAACAACAAGCGTGGCGGGTTCCTTCGCGTAACGGCAAACCGCGCTCGTCCAGCGGCAAAATATCAGGATGCTTTTTCGCCAGCCAAAGCGGCGGGGCGGCCGTCGGAGTGGCGAGAACCACTTTGATTTCGTGGTCTGCCATTAAATCCATCACGCGTCGCAACCAATCGAAATTAAACTTTCCCTCGTCCGGCTCACAAAGTCCCCAGACAAATTCGCCCATTCGCACGACATTGACCCCGGCCTTTTTCATCAGCGCGATGTCGTGCTGCCAGCGTTTTTCCGGTTCCTCGGCGGTGCCGGCGTACGGATGAACCCAATGCTCAGGATGATAAGCGACTCCGAAATACATAATTGAGATGCGCGGAGTTTAAAGTGATCGCCTATTGACGCAATGGAAAAACTTTTCAAACTGCTCTGAAGCATAGCGGACGAACGAACGAATGCATTTTGAAAAATTTGAGTGCGGCGTCTGATTTTCAATAAAAAAACCCAGAGCAACGAGAGGTCGCTCTGGGTTTTGAAGTTTTATTAAATTAAAATTTAGCCCTCCGTTATAGGCGAGACTGGAGATGTCGGAGCCGGCGAAATGAATTGCGGCGGGGGCGGAACTTCAATTGTCGGCGGAGGAATCAATTCGCCATTGGGACCTTTGGTCGAAACCGTCGCAGTGGCCGTGCCTAAAGTACCGAGTTCGGTCTTCGCAGAGGCAAGCTCTTCCGCAGTGGCGGCGGCGACGCCCGAGCCGGGCGTATAAGTCTGACCGGCATTAACGATTACTTCGTTCCCACCAGCGCTCGGAGTAATTCCGACTTTTCCTTCAATGACTGTGAAAGAATTATCGCCAGCGGAAAATGAAGTGCCGTGAATGCGGGCGGTGCCGTACGGCAGTTTAATTTCATATTTCGAAGCGGCGCTTTGTTTTTTGACGTGACCCAAAATGCGACCTGATTTCACATTCACTGTAGAATCAGCGACAGTATCAACGCCAGTGTTGTTCGCGTTCACTGCCCCGAGGGTAACTTCAGAATTTGGCGTCACGCGAATCATTGAACCGCTGCCCATAGCAATATCCGCGCTGGAATCGGCATCCGTCTTAATGGTGCCGCCGGATTTCAAAGCGGCTCCGGCCTTAATGGCCTCTCCCGCGTCGGTGCCAGTGGAACATTTTGGTGTGCCGTGGATGGTCTTCACCATGGCTTTGCCTTCCATATGTTCAGCTCGCAGAGTGGCAGTCATGGAAATGGCCATGAAAACCGCGCCGCACGTTACTAATTTTGTTTTCATAAATCGCTTGGTTTGTTTCATAAGTTTTAGTTGATTAAATTAATTTCGCTAGACTTTAGCGGTTCCCAAAAAAATGTCAACCTATTATTTTAAATTATTTTTAGGGCGAGTTGCCGCATAAATAAAGACACCGAGGGAAGGATTGGGAAAGGGGGAAAAGCAATACGTTGCCTCACGGAAAAATGACACCGACAAACTGAGGGATGAGAATGAAAAAGAGCAGTTGTCGGAGC
>JALYXC010000046.1 GCA_030947315.1 Verrucomicrobiota bacterium
CTTGAGAACCGTGTCGTGACCAGTTAGAGTCGAAATATGAGAACGTTAAACGCGCATTTCGATGGCAAATTTATTGTCTTGGATGAACCTGCCGAATTGAAGCCGAACGCTAAACTCAAAGTTATCGCACCGGAAGATAATGATTTTGTTGTCCGCGATTTTGCGCGTTTATCCGAACCCGTTTTCAAAAAAATATGGGACAACCCGCTTGATGCCGATTACGACAATCTTTAATCGCGGCGCGGTTGTTTTGATTCCTTTTCCGTTTTCTGCGCAGGTTGATTTAAACTCCAATCGGATGCCAGGCAGTTTTGAATTCAATGGTGTCGACAATCCAATACGGGTCTTCGGCTTTGGCGGTGAACCACTCCGCCGTTTTTAAAACGCGCGCAGAATAACGTTTTAAATTGTGCGCGGCTCCAGCGGAAAGCGGCGCGGATAATTCCGGGACGCCGGTCGCATCCACAATCGCATTGATATCCATGTGAGCGGCGATGTGCGAAATCAATTCGTCGCGTTTTCCGGCCAAAATATTGACGACGCCGCCGGGTAAATCGCTGGTCGCGAGAATTTCGGCGAAGGTCAGCGCGGGCAGTGGAAATTTTTCCGAAGCAATGACCACGACCGAATTGCCGCTTAAAATCACCGGAGCAATCAAAGAAATCAACGCCAGGAAAGAAGGTTCATCCGGCGCGAGAATCGTGACGACACCTGTCGGTTCAGGAATCGTGAAATTAAAATGCGATGTCGCCACTGGATTTACGCTGCCGAAAATTTGGGAATATTTATCCGTCCAGCCGGCGTAATAAACCAGCCGATCAATGGCCGCCATGACTTCCATTTGCGCTTTGGGCAGACGCATTTCGGTGGAGCGCGAAATTTCTTCGGCCAATTCCGTCGCGCGATTTTGCAGCATTTCCGCCGTGCGATATAAAATCTGGCCGCGCAAATAAGCCGAGTTTTTGGCCCATCCAGTGAAGGCAGAACGAGCCGCGCTCACCGCCTCGCGCAAATCTTTTCGCGACGCATGACAATAATTATCGAGCGATTTTTTTGCAGGCGAAACCGCCGGCAAAGAACGTCCGCTTTCGCTGCGCACAAATTTGCCGCCGATATAAAGTTTGTAGGTTTTATGAACTGCCAGTCGCGCTTTCATGAAATTATTTCTTGCTAGAATGAACCCAGCCCGGAATTTTTGTCACCTCATTTTTTATCCGAAACTAAATCGCATATCGACAAACCATCTTTTCGTCACGGAAGAATTTAGGATAAAGGTGATTGTCAATCGTTCCTATTAGTTGTGGTGAAAAGATATGTTTCCACTTTATGTTGTATTTTGCTTTACGAAATTATGATTTCTGTTTTCCTAATCGTGTCATGTATTTAAAGAATTTAACCGTTCTCGGCTTTAAATCGTTTGCCGATAAAACTTCTTTGAATTTTCAGCCGGGCGTCACTGGCATCGTCGGGCCAAACGGATGCGGAAAGTCCAATGTGTCCGATGCGATTCGCTGGGTGTTGGGCGAGCAATCGGCCAAAGCGTTGCGCGGCGGCGAAATGGCTGACGTGATTTTTAACGGCACCGATGGACGCAAACCGCTCGGCATGGCGGAAGTTTCGCTGACCATCGGCGGCTGCGATGCGGAACATTTGCAAGCCGCTGGAGTGGAAATTATTTATGACGAAGTGACTTTGACCAGGCGCATTTTTCGCGATGGCGGCAGTGAATATTTCATCAATAAAACGCCCTGCCGATTGAAAGATGTGCAACAACTTTTTATGGGAACCGGCGTGGGGCGGACGAGTTACAGCATCATGGCGCAGGGAAACATCACGCAAATTCTTTCCAGCAAACCGGATGATCGCCGACTCGTTTTTGAAGAGGCCGCTGGGATTACCAAATTTAAAACGCAAAAAAAAGAGACGCTCCGCAAACTCGAACACACTGATCAAAATCTTTTGCGCGTCGCCGATTTAATTCGTGAAGTGAAACGTCAGATCGGTTCGTTGCAACGTCAGGCTGGGAAGGCGCGTCGCTACAAACAATTGATGCTGGAATTGCAGCATCTCGACACGCAGTTGGCGCGGCATCATTTCGATCTTTTGCAAAATGAAATTTTCGAGCGGCAAAGCGCGGTGGAAGAATTGCGCGGCGAAATTGAAGTGTGTTCCGAAAACGTTTTGCGGGGCGAAAATGAAATTGGCCAATTGCGCGAAGCTCTTTCCGAATTGGAAATGCAAATCAACCAGGCGCAGCAGCGCGGCCTGGAATTCAAAAGCGAAATTGAGCGGCACGAAAGCCGGATTCAATTTAACGAGGAACGATTGCGCGAATTGGAATCGCAAAATGCCAGGGCGCTCAGTGACATCGCGCAGGCCGAAGAGCGGCACTTGGCGGCGGAAACGGAACTGTCCGCTGTCACAGAAAAATTGGCCGCCTCCAGCGCGGCGTTGGAAGAGCATCGAAAAACTCTGGCCGAAAAACGCGGCGCGCTGCAAGCCCTTGAAAAAGAATTGCAGACCAATCAGGAAAATCTTCGCAAAATTCAGGCCGACCTTTTTGCCGCCGCGCAGCAATTAACGCGAGTTCGCAATGAAATTAACGCGCTTGATTTGCAGAAGCAGGGAAACATCGTGCGCCTGGAAAAACTTTCCGCCGAAAAAATTCAATTGGAAGAAGAACGCAGCCGTTTGGAAAATCGGCTCCAGGAATTTTCCGCCCATGTGGAAGCGGAAAAATTAAATGTGCAAATCTCGCGCGGCACCGTCGAGGAGCGCCAAAATCGTCTGCGCGAAATTGCATTGGAACTCAATCAAGTCGCGCAAAAATTGGATGAATTGCTTCGGCAACAAGCCGGAAAGCGTTCGCGCTTGAATGTGTTGGAACAGTTGCAAGAAGCGCACGAAGGATTTGGTCCGGGCGCGTTGGCGGCTTTGACCGCGTCCCGCGATGGCGGGATTCTCGGTTCTCTTGCTGATAAAATAAAAGTTCCCGACCAATATATTGTGGCGATTGAAGCGGCGCTCGGCCACAATCTTCAACTTATTCTCACCGAACAGCCGGAATCGGCGCAAATAATTCTGGCCGATTTAAGCGCGAATAAAAAAGGTCGCGCCAGCATCGCAGCGTTGGCGCTGGGGAGCGCACACGACTCGCGTGCGCTCCCCGAACTTTCTGCGCTCCCCGGAATTTCCGCGCTCGAAATTATCGAGGCTGATTCTTCCACTCACGTGCTCTTGGAAAAGTTGCTCGGACAAACTTTAATTGTTTCTGGTTTAGCCGCCGCGACCAAGGCGTGGCGCGAAACCAATGGCGCATTTGATTTTGTCACACACGCTGGCGAGTTGTTGAATCGCCACGGAATTTTCACAGGCGGCTCCAGCAACCATTCCGGCCAGGCGCCCGCTTCCATTCTTGGTCGCAAAAATCAAATTGCCGACCTGCAAAATGCCGGCGCGCAAATTCAGCAAGCGGTCAGTGAAATGAGTCGCCACAAAGGCGCATTGCTCAGCGAACAAACTGATTTACAAGCCAGTTTGCAACAAGCCCAAACCGATTTGCGCACGCAGGAAGTAGCCATTGCCACGCGACAAGGCGAGTTTAACGCCTTACAAAATTCTCAGCGCGTGTTGCATCAAAAAATTGACACGGTCGTTTACGAAATTAAAAGTCTCGCTGCGCAGGAACAGGAAGGGCTGCAAAAGCGAGAAGGTCTATTGGCGCAAATCGGCCAGTTCGAATATCAGGAAGGCGGATTACTCGAACAGATCGCCGCCTTAAATTCCAGTCTGGAATTGTTGCGGCAACAACGCGATAACGCCAATGTTCTGTTGACTGAAACCAAAGTGGCGCTCGCCACCGAAGAGCAGCTTTGCGCGGCATTTGGCCAGCAAAAAAGTCCGCTGGAACAACGCATTCAAGAACTGTCGCACCTGGCCGAACAACGCCGCCAGGAAATCGGCTCCTGCCTCCATCGCAAAACCCAGGCCGAAAGTGAAATGGCCCAATCGCGTCAGAAAATTGAATCATTGCAACACCATCGCCAACAGATCAACACGCAGGCCGCCGATCTCTTCAGCCAAAAAGAAACGCAGGAAACCGATCTCCGAGCGCGCGAAGAAAATTTGCGCCAACAACGCCGTCGCATGGTCGAAATACAGGAAAAACGCAGCGCTTGGGACGTTGAACTCGCGCAAAAAAAAATGTCGGTGCAAAATTTGCGGGAACGAATTCAGCAAAAATATCAAGTCCATCTGGATGATGTTCAGAGCGAATGCATCACGATAACTTTGGCTGAGGAGGGTCCTGCGAAAGTGGAAACATTGACGCCCGAACAAATGGCGGCTAGCGGCGCGGCTTCCGATTGGAATGCGATAAGCGAACAAGTCGGCGTGCTGCAAAAACGGATTGATGAACTTGGCCCGGTCAATTTGGTGGCGATTGAAGAATACGATGAAACCGAACAGCGCCATATTTTTCTCACGCAACAAAATGACGATCTGGTCAAGGCGAAAGAACAATTACTCGAAGTGATCAATCGCATCAATACCCAAACCCAGGAAATGTTTCAGGAAACATTTAATAAAATCCGCGATAATTTTCGGCTGCTGTTCGCCGAAGTTTTTGAGGGAGGCAAAGCCGATTTAATTTTGACCAATCAAGGTGACGTTTTGGAAAGCGGCATTGAGATTGTGGCGCGACCGCCTGGGAAACAATTGCAGAGCATTTCCCTTCTCTCCGGCGGCGAACAAACCATGACCGCGGTTGCGCTGCTTTTTTCCATTTACCAGGTCAAGCCGAGTCCGTTTTGCGTGCTTGACGAATTAGACGCGCCGCTCGACGAATCGAACATCAACCGTTTTATTCGTGTGCTGCAACGATTTCTCGCGCATTCACAATTCGTCATTATTACCCACAACAAACGAACCATTGGCATGGCCGATGTGCTTTACGGCGTGACCATGCAGGAACATGGCATCAGCAAAATCGTCAGTGTAAAATTTCACAAAGCAGATGAAGAAATAACCGATCACAAAACTCAACCCCTCGAATCGCCGCTTAAAATCGCCACTGTGGACGCTGAAGAAGATGCTCCTCATTTGCGCCAGGAAACCATTGATGTCACGATGGCAGGATAAAAGTCTATCCTGCGCCAATCCCGTGAATTTTATTCCAGACAGGTAATGGAGATTTTTCCTTAGCCTCTCGCCTGATGCCACAAACAGGGACTTGCCGCATTGTAGTTATGAGAGGTTTTAGAGAAACTTTAACAAGTTCGATAAATTAAAACTGAAAATTTAACCAAAAAAGGAGCAATGATGAAAACCACTATAATTCTAATCGCCGCATCGCTGACGCTAGTCGGCTGCGCTAAAAAAGATGAAACTATTAAAGAGCAGGCCAACACGCAGAAAGATCAAATTGAACAAAA
>JALYXC010000077.1 GCA_030947315.1 Verrucomicrobiota bacterium
ATTCAATGGCGGGCAATCTAACGTCGCAAGTCCGTAACATTGCCAACGTGACCACGGCCGTGGCCAACGGCGATTTGTCCAAAAAAATCACGGTGGACGTCAAAGGCGAAATTCTCGAATTAAAAAATACCGTCAACACAATGGTAGATCAGCTTTCTTCCTTCGCTGCGGAAGTGACTCGCGTGGCGCGCGAAGTCGGAACGGAAGGAAAACTCGGCGGCCAAGCGGACGTGAAAGATGTTGCGGGAACATGGAAAGATTTGACCGATTCAGTGAACTTCATGGCGGGCAATTTAACTTCGCAAGTGCGTAACATCGCCAACGTGACGACGGCCGTAGCCAATGGCGATTTGTCCAAAAAAATCACGGTGGACGTCAAAGGCGAAATTCTCGAATTGAAAGACACCATTAACACCATGGTGGATCAACTTCGTTCGTTCGCCTCGGAAGTCACTCGCGTCGCGCGGGAAGTCGGAACGGAAGGAAAACTCGGCGGACAGGCAGACGTGCGCGGTCTGGCGGGAACTTGGAAAGATTTGACTGATAACGTGAATTTCATGGCGGGCAATTTGACCAATCAAGTGCGCGGTATTGCCAAAGTTGTGACGGCGGTGGCCAAGGGCGATTTGAAACGTAAACTGCTGGTCGAAGCTAAAGGCGAAATCGCCGAACTTGCCGACACGATTAATGGCATGATCGAGACGCTCGCTATTTTTGCCGATCAAGTCACGACCGTTGCTCGCGAAGTCGGTGTGGAAGGAAAACTCGGGGGACAAGCGAACGTTCCCGGCGCCGCTGGAACGTGGAAAGATTTGACCGATAACGTCAATCAACTCGCGGCAAATCTTACGACTCAAGTGCGAGCCATTGCCGATGTGGCGACTGCTGTGACCAAAGGCGATTTGACCCGTTCCATTCAGGTCGCTGCGCAAGGAGAAGTTGCTTCGCTCAAAGACAACATCAACGAAATGATCCGCAACTTGAAAGACACGACGATCAAAACAAACGAGCAGGACTGGCTCAAAACGAATCTCGCAAAGTTCACCCGCATGTTGCAGGGGCAAAAAGATATGTTGACGGTCGGCAAATTAATTTTGTCCGAATTAGCGCCGGTTGTTTCCGCCCAACACGGTGTCTTCTACATTATGGAAAACACGAAAGACGAGACGAGTGATGAGCCGGAAAAAACTGAAGCGCACCTCAAACTTTTAGCCAGCTACGCTTTTCGCAACCGCAAAAATGCGGACAACAAATTCGCGCTTGGCGAGGGACTCGTCGGCCAGGCCGCTTTGGAAAAAGAGCGCATTGTGCTCACCAGCGCCCCGCCCGATTATGTCCAAATAACTTCCGGTCTCGGCCAGGCTTCACCGACCAATATTATTGTTTTGCCTGTTCTTTTTGAAGGCCAGGTCAAGGCGGTGATGGAATTATCTTCCTTCGAACAATTCAGTCCCACGCATCAAGTTTTTTTGGATCAACTGGTGGAATCCATCGGTATTGTGCTGAACACGATTGAAGCCAACACGCGAACGGAAGATTTGTTGAAACAATCGCAATCGTTGGCCAAGGAATTGCAAAGCCGTCAGGAAGAATTACAACAGACCAACGAAGCGCTCCAGGAAAAAGCCAAGCTGCTCGCTGAGCAAAACGCCGAAGTCGAACGCAAAAACAGCGAGGTCGAACAAGCCCGACAGGCGCTCGAAGAAAAAGCCAAACAACTCGCGCTCACTTCCAAATATAAATCGGAATTTCTCGCGAACATGTCGCATGAATTGCGCACGCCGCTCAATAGCTTGCTGATTTTGGCGGATCAACTATCGCTCAATCCCGAAGGCAATCTCACGCCTAAACAAGTGGAATTTTCCAAAACTATTCACGCTTCCGGCCATGACCTGCTCAACTTGATCAACGATATTCTTGATCTTTCCAAGATTGAATCGGGGACTGTCACGGTGGACATGAGCCAACTGCGCTTTGGTGAATTGAAGGATTACGTGGAACGCACTTTCCGGCACATTGCCGAAAATAAAAATCTGGATTTTGTCATTGAGCTGGATCGCGAATTGCCGCGAGATATTCATACCGATTCGCAACGATTGGAACAGGTCATTCGCAATCTACTTTCGAACGCTTTCAAATTCACCGAAAAAGGCCGCGTCGTTTTAAACATGGCCGTCGTTACGGAAGGTTGGAGTTCCGATCGCGAAATGCTTAATCGCGCCCGTTCTGTTATTGCTTTTTCCGTGAGCGACACTGGCATCGGCATTGCGCCGGAAAAACAGCAACTTATCTTTGAAGCCTTTCAACAAGCGGACGGCAGCACGAGCCGTAAATATGGCGGGACAGGTTTAGGTTTGGCCATCAGCCGGGAAATTGCGCGGCTGCTTGGCGGCGAAATTCGCCTGGCCAGCGCGGTCGGACAAGGCAGCACTTTCACGCTTTATTTGCCGCAAACTCACCTGGCCGTGAGGAGCATTAAACGCGAACCGATTCATCCTCGTTTTCCGGCGCCGTTAAGTCTCGACACATCGTCCGAGGAAATTTTGCCGGAGATTATGGAAATGCCCGAACCGAGCGTGGACGATGATCATGGCAAAATCGAACCAGGCGATCGCGTTCTTTTAATCATCGAAGATGATCTGACTTACGCGCGGATATTGCTCGAAATGGCTCATGAAAAAGGATTTAAAGCCGTGGTCGCTCCGCGTGGCGCGAGTGCGCTGGTTCTGGCGCGCGAAATCAAACCGGACGCCATTACGCTCGATGTTCATTTGCCGGATCTGGACGGTTGGCGCGTGTTGGATCGGTTGAAAGTGGATTTGGCCACGCGCCACATTCCCGTTCATATCATTACTGTGGATGAAGATGCGGAACCGATGTTGACGCAAGGCGCGCTTGGTTATTTAACCAAATCGGAGAAAGCCGAATCGTTGCAACACGCCTTTGACGATTTAAAACAATTTGTGGAGCGACCAGTGAAAAATCTTCTTCTCGTGGACGACGACGAAATTCAGCGAACGAACATCACGGAATTAATTGGCAATGGCGATGTCCACACGACCGTCGTTGGAACCGGCCGCGAAGCCATGAATGCCCTGCAACTGCAAAAATACGATTGCATGATTTTGGATTTGGGTTTGCCGGATATGTCCGGCGTGGAGTTGCTGGAAGAAATTAAAAAAACGGATCGGTCGCGTTCCATGCCGATTATTATTTACACCGCCCGGGATTTGTTGGCCGAAGAAAAAACCAAATTAAAAAATCTCGCCGAAACCATTTTGCTCAAAGATGTTCGCTCGCCCGCACGTTTGCTCGATGAAACGGCATTGTTGTTGCACCGCAACACGGCCCACTTGCCGGAGCGTCAGCGCAAAATGATCGAAACGCTTCATCGCGCCGTGCTCGATCATAAAAAAGTTCTACTGGTGGACGATGACATTCGAAATATTTTTGCGATGACAAGCGTTTTGGAGCGTTTCAAAATGAATGTCATTTCCGCTGAGAATGGCAAAGACGCCATCGAGTTACTGATTAAAACAAAAGATGTAGATATCGTTTTAATGGACATCATGTTGCCGGCCATGGATGGCTACGCGACCATTCGCGCCATTCGCGATATCGCGGATTTTGAAGAACTTCCGATTATCGCGGTCACGGCCAAAGCCATGAAAGGAGATCGTGAAAAATGTATCGCGGCGGGCGCGTCGGATTATTTAGCCAAGCCGGTGGATACCGAACAATTGCGCTCTATTCTCCGACTTTGGCTGCACCGATAATCGTCAAAATGAACGCCATCGAAAATATAATTCAACCGGTTGCTCCGATGAAACCGGCCAAAGACTTTTCACCAAATGGAAAAGTTTCTGCAGGAGGCAATCAGGTCAACATACTTTTGGTGGATGATCGCGAAGATAAATTGCAGGCAATGGAAGCGGTTCTCACGGAGTTAAATCAAAATCTAGTCAAAGCCCGCTCGGGCAAAGAAGCGCTACGTCATTTGTTGCACACCGATTTTGCCGTCATTTTGCTCGATGTGACGATGCCCGGCATGGATGGATTTGAAACGGCGACATTCATTCGCCAACGGCTAAAGTCGGAACACACGCCGATTATTTTTGTCACTTCCCACAGCGACAGCGAAAATCACATCGCCAAAGGATATTCGTTAGGCGCAGTGGACTACATGATGACGCCGATCGTTTCGGAAGTGTTGAAAACTAAAGTATCGGTCTTCGTCGAGTTATACAAAAAGACCGAACAGATCAAACAACAAGCTGAACGATTGCGGCATCTCGGAGAAATTGAGCAC
>JALYXC010000078.1 GCA_030947315.1 Verrucomicrobiota bacterium
ACAGAGCGGGATTTTCACACCAAAAACTAATCTCACACACACCACAACCCTTTCCCGATAAGAAAAAAACTGACAAGCCAGTTCAAATCCTATTCACTCTCCTGGATTTCTGTATGCCCAAACGCACTGACATTCACAGCGTCCTCATCATCGGCGCCGGCCCGATCATCATCGGGCAGGCGTGCGAATTCGATTATTCAGGCACGCAAGCTTGCAAAGCTCTGCGCGAAGAAGGTTATCGCGTCATCCTCGTGAACTCGAACCCGGCCACGATCATGACCGATCCCGAGTTCGCCGACCGCACTTACATCGAGCCGATTACGCCCGAATGTGTGGAGAAAATTATCATTCGGGAAAAGGAGGAGATGCGAAAGATGGGTGTGCCCGTCGATCAGGCTGGAATCGGACTGGGTGGAACGGGCTACCAGCCCGTTCCGGCGGGCAACCTGCTCGCCGGTTCTGCTCGGCAAGTTGCCGAGCAGCACGGCCAAGTTGGCCGTGCCACCCAGCCACACAAACTCGTCCTCCTCCCCACGCTCGGCGGACAAACCGCGCTCAACACTGCGATGAAACTTCATCGCTCCGGCGTCTTGGAAAAACACGACGTCGAAATGATCGGCGCGAAAGCCGAGGCGATTCAAAAAGGCGAAGACCGCCAGGTGTTCAAAGACCTCATGCTCAGCATCGGTCTCGACGTTCCGATTTCCGGCACCGCGCATAATCTCGACGAAGCCCGCGCCGTCGCGGAAAAGATCGGACGTTTCCCGCTCATCATTCGCCCCGCCTACACACTCGGCGGCACCGGCGGCGGCATCGGTTACAACCGCGACGAACTTGAAGAAATTGCCAAGCGCGGCATCGAACTTTCGCCCGTCAACGAAGTCCTCATCGAAGAATCGCTGCTCGGCTGGAAGGAATACGAAATGGAAGTGATGCGCGACAAGGCCGACAACTGCGTCATCATTTGTTCCATCGAAAATTTCGACCCGATGGGCGTCCACACCGGCGACTCCATCACCGTCGCGCCGATTCAAACGCTCACCGACAAAGAATTTCAAATCATGCGCGACCAGAGTTTCGCCGTGATTCGCGCGGTTGGCGTGGAAACGGGCGGCTCAAATATCCAATTCGGCGTCAATCCCGACAACGGCCGCATGGTCATCATCGAAATGAACCCGCGCGTGTCGCGTTCCTCCGCGCTCGCGTCGAAGGCGACCGGTTTTCCCATCGCGAAAATCGCCGCCAAACTCGCCGTCGGTTATCTGCTCGACGAAATTAAAAACGACATCACGCGCGAAACGCCCGCGAGCTTCGAGCCGACGATTGATTATGTCGTGACGAAAATTCCGCGGTTCGCCTTCGAGAAATTACCGCAAGCCGACCCGACGCTCAATACGCAAATGAAAAGTGTCGGTGAAGCGATGGCGATTGGCCGTACGTTCAAGGAAAGTTTGCAGAAATGTCTGCGCTCGCTGGAAATCGGCCGCAGCGGTCTGGGCGGCGACGGCAAACCGTGGCGCATCGGCATCGAACTCTACGGCGACCGCGACATCCTTCCGCGCGATTTGATTTCGCGAAAACTTTCTGTGCCGAATGCAGAAAGAATCTTCTTCATCCGCCACGCCCTGCGCGCTGGCTTCACCCTCGACGAAATTTTCAACCTCACCAAAATCGACCGCTGGTTCCTGACGCAAATCAAGGAACTGGTAGATTTTGAGGAGGAACTGGCGGGGGCGAAAAATTAAAAACGCTTCCTTGCTCCGTAAGCGTTGACCCCAAGTTCACAGTTGTGCTAACTTCTTCCTGATGCGAGAAGTCCAGTTTTACCGCACTGCCAGCGGCGATTGTCCGGTGGAAAAATTTCTCGATGGAATCAGTTGGAAACAGGCGCAAAAGATTGCCTGGGTTCTCGCGTGATAAAAGAAATGCCGATGGTGCCGCGACAATATTTTAAGAAGCTCGAAGGCACCGTTGACCTTTGGGAAGTGCGGGCTGAATTTGGCGGCGATGCTTTTCGGTTGTTGGGATTTTGGGATGCTGGAAATCTCGTGATACTGACAAACGGATTTGCTAAAAAGACGCAGAAAACGCCCGCACGCGAAATGGAAATCGCTGAACAACGGAAACGTGATTACCTCGACCGAAAGACAAAACGATGAAAGACGATTTAGAAAAATATATCAACCGACGCAAACGCGCCGACGCAAAGTTCGCTGAAAATTTTGAGAGTGGTTATCAGGAATTCAAAGTGGGCGTCCTTCTGCGACAAGCTCGCGAAGAAGCCGGCATTACGCAGGAAGATTTAGCGCAACGCACCAAAACAAAGAAATCCGCCATTTCGCGCTTGGAAAATCATGCTGAAGATGTCCGGGTTTCGACATTGGATCGCGTGGCGCGCGCCTTGGGGAAAAATCTCAAAATCGAATTAGTCAAAGCGTGACGGTGAACTGCCAAATGAATAGGAATGCCCTGCGCGCCAGCTTCACCCTCGACGAGATTTTGACCCTCACGAAAATCGACCGCTGGTTCCTGACGCAAATCAAGGAGCTGGGGGATTTTGAGGAGGAGTTGGCGGGGGCAATCTGAAATTGAGGAGCAAGAATGGCCAATCTCAACATGAACGCTGATGCGATTAGAATTTCAGCCGACAAAACTGTTGCCGATTGGAAAGCACTCCGCGTTCGTTTGATCGAGTCAGCGCCACGCTTCGCCACGCCTGATGTCGAGGAAGTTTTCAACTTGTTCAAAGTTCGAATCGAAACGCGCTTTCTTCGCCCTATTCACCGGATTCTCGAGATTAGAGAAAATCTTGGCGAGGGAATGGCAGCGGCAGCTTTGGAATGTATTTTGATCGAACATCTCGAAGCTACATTTCAGGGAAAACTCTATGCCGAACCTCGAAGTGCCGAGGAGATTAAAGAACTGGCTGGCGTCTTACGCGTGTCAGATGCGGCCGCAGCGAAGCTGACACAGCCCTGTCGTTACATTTCGAGTGCATCATTGTTCGAAAGTTTCCTCACCAGGCACGAGCCGTTCAATCGTTACTTCAACAAGCGGAGTGCCAGCGTGTTTTTTACAAAAGTTCGTTGCGGGTTGCTGCATGAAGCCGCCACCAAGGATCAAACGGTTGTCCGCAAGGAATGCGCCAAAGACCCAAACCAACCCGTCGAAATGCGTGGAAATAGGAATCTTATTCTTTACCGAACGCCTTTTTTGCGCGGGATTGAGGAATGTCTCGCCCGATTCCGTCAGGAACTTTCAGCTAATCCAGAGCGGGTGATTGGCTTGATTCGCAAACTGGATGAAATTTGCCAAATCCCAAAAGTTTTTTATTTTGCTTACGGCAGGAATTTGAATCGGCAAATTCTCAAGCAACGAGCCGGTCGGTGGGTGTGGGCGCAATCCGCAGCCGTAGCGGATTTCAAAGTTGTTTTTGATAAACAAGGTCTGGACGGAACAAAAGCCAACCTTTCGGAATCTCCGAATACAAACGTTTGGGGAGTGTGCTACGAATTGGATGCATTGGAAGGCGAACTGGGTTTTGAAAATTTGAAACAGAGCGAAGCTGGCTACGAGATTCGAGATGTCTTGGTCAGTTTTCCACCGATTAAAGAACAATTTATTGCCAAGACATTTATCGCCATCGAATCGGTGAAATCTCAACGCCCAAGCAGAGATTACCTGGATGACATTCTTACCGGAGCTAAAGATTGGCAATTGCCCAAAGAATATATCGAGCAGCTAAAGCGAGCCGCAGAATATCATTAACCCGCCGCCCGACCTTATGAGCGACCAAAAAATTCACGAAGAACTCAACAGAATTGCGGAGCTGATTGAATCGAGCCAGTTCATCCATCAACTCGGACGGATTAAAGAATGGGGCGGAGCGGATGTGATCATTACTTCCAAGCCAGAAATCAGCGAGTTGTCTCAAAAGCTTGTGATTGGTTACGTCGAGGGCAATCCCGGTGCGTTCATTGCCGGTGACTTTCGTATAGTGACTGAACACGCAAAATCTTTAAGCTGGCTTTTTTATCAACTTCGGGATGCGTTCGTCTCGCGAATTGATTTCGAGAACAAATACGATTTCTACGGAAAGCTCGCTCGTAGAGCGGCGAGCCACCTTGATAGCAAGATTGATGGCGCGAGTTCTGCGCAAGGGTTGCTGTTGGCAGTGTTAGACGAAGCGCGCAAATTTTTGAAATAATCATTTGCGATCCGAGCATTGATTACGTCGTCACCAATCCCGCCGTTGCGGGACGCGCTTTGCTTTCGAGAAATTTCCGCAAGCCGACCCTACGCTCCGTATATCCCATCGCAGGGTAGGGACGCGTTCCACCGCGTTCCCTGACTAATCCTTAGCGCATCCGCAAATCCGAAAACCTCAGCAGGAAAATCGAGCGCGCTGGATTTCCCATTTTTTCAAGTTTCTTTTTTCGTTCGTTGCAAGGAAAATAATGGGACGAGATGGGACTCGCCCCTACCGTGTTTATTTTTGTTTTTTCGGCCGTGGTATTTTTTCCAATGGCTCTTCGGCTGGGCCGGAAAAAACTTCGCCGTTTGGTTTAAAACGGGAACCGTGACAAGGACAATCCCACATCTTATCCGCATCGTTCCAGTGAACGATGCATTTTAAGTGAGTGCAAACAGGCGAACGAAGTGTTACTTTTCTTTTTTCGTCGCGATAGGCTGCTACTTTTTTTCCGTCGAGCCGGAGTATTTTACCTTCGCCAGCTTTCAAGTCATCCAGGGAATCGCCTTCGGCTGGAGCTAACCGGTCGCGCAGCATGTAGTAGGGATAGTCGGCATTCTCCGCCAGATAACGCCAGGTGCCGCCGTGAAATTTTTTCCTGTTAACCGCAAACAAATCGAACCACGGATTTTTCCGTTTAAGGAAACGGTCGCGCGCCATCACTGCGCTCAAGGTTCCGAGAGTAAAGCCGTTGCCGCAGAAACCGGTGGCGATAAATTGTTGGCCTTCGTTCTCGCCGATGAACGGTAGTCCATCGTTAGTTTCAACTACCTGACCCAGCCAGCGGTGTTGAACCCTGGCGTTGGGCAGAATTTTTTTTAAACGGTCCTGTAATTTCTCAAAAACTTTATTGGCATCTTTTTCCTGGCCGGTTTTAACATCTTCCCCGCCGAAAATCGCATAGTCATATTTCGCGTGGCGATCAATGCGCAGATAGTAGTAGGGATCAGTGGTATCCCAGAAAAGCGCCTCGGGCACGGTCCCGCTCGGTAGTCTGGCGCCGAGAACATAGCTCGTGTAAAGGGAAAGTTTGCTTTGAAAAAGTGTCCCGCGAAATAGACCGGTTTTGCCGAGGAGCGGCGTGTGAGTAGCAATCATCAAGTAGCCGCATTTGATTTTATTTTTTCCGGCGTGAATCGTAAGCGGTTTCTCTTCGACTTCGGATGCTTCGGTATTTTCAAAAACGTAACTGCCCTTCCCCGGAATAGTTTTGAGTAAGGCGGCTAGATACTTGTAAGGATGAAATTTCGCCTGATGATTAAACCGGACGCCGGGAAGATTCATGAAGGGAACTGACTTCATAAACTCCGCGTCGAAGCCCAGCTCCTGCGCGAGCTGAGCATCTTCTTCGAGAGACTCGCGATCTTTTTCATCGGTCTCCTTCAGCGACGCATGGAGAAAACCGGGAATCCATTTGAACTCGGAATTTTTTGCGTGCGTCTTCGCGAGGGAATGAATTTGATCAATCGCCGCCGCGCCGGCTTCCCAAAATGCTTTCGCGCCATTGCGTCCAAAAGTTTTGACGAGATCGCGCAAGCGGTAATCGGTTACATAGGTAAGATGAGCCGTAGTGTGTCCCGTATCAGCGCCAGCACAACGTCCTCTATCCAGCAACGCGACCTTAGCTCCTTCTTTCTTTAGCAAGTGCGCGGCGGTAATACCAGTCAATCCTGCGCCAATAATCACGACATCTACCTCCAGGTTTTTTTTGAGAGATGGAAACGAGGGTAGCGCGGCCGAAGTTTGCCAATACGGTTCTGTATTCATAAATCCTTCTGATTCGGATAAAGCAGTTCCAGTTAAATTGGCTAAAAAATCCCGGCTTTCAACTAAGTCGCCTTACTTTTATTTCTGGAAAAAATAAATTCCCTCAAAATCCAGGGAAACCAAATTGGCGCGCTGTATCCACGAGCGTGGTCCATTTATCCACCACACGAAAGAACTGCATTTGGTTCGTGGGCGAAAATGTGTAGGGCGCCGTGGCGTTTGTGACCACACTCCACGGTCCCGTGACGGTCGGCGCACTTTGCAACGGAGCATCGCTGAGCCAATGAACGGTCGTGTTGGTTCCGTTTCGCGTAATCCAAGTAGTCAGTGGGCAAGCATTGCCGAAAGGTCCCGGCGGAACAGTAAATTGCGGAGCGATAATAATTGGTCTGCGAAAAATCGAGGACTCGCGCGAGATTTTGCGCGGTTTGATCCCGAATAGTCAAT
>JALYXC010000107.1 GCA_030947315.1 Verrucomicrobiota bacterium
GCCCAACGCGGCTAATTGGTTTAATTTATGAGACCGCAAAAATTATTTCTGCTTTTGATGACCGTGTTTTTAGCTGTTTTATTTCTTCAATTTTTCCGTCGCGAAAAAATCGTTGCTCCCGAAAATAAAACTGCCGCGAAAAAAACCGTTCCGCTGAAAAAGTCATTTCGCGCTGCGAGGTTGTCAAAAACTTCGCTAAACGAAACAAATTCCAGCGCACCAAAATTGAAGGAAATGAGAGAAATCTCGCGCGAGCAGGTGGAAGCCTATTTGCTAAAAACCAAACGCTGCGCGGAATGTCTGCTCAATGCTTTTGAAGAAACTGGCAATCGCAGTTATTTTAGAGAAGCACTGGAAAAATTTCCGGATAATCCGCGCGTGCAATTAGCATTACTCACTGAAGGACGCCTCAAAGACGAATGGCCTCAGGAAGACCGGAAAATGTGGCTGGAACGTTTCAAATCTACTTTGCCCAATAATGCATTTCCGAATTATCTTGCAGCGATTGACGATTTCAAAAATGGGCAAACCGATTCTGCTTTGACCGAACTGAAATCGGCTCTTCAAAAAGGAACGGTTGATCCACTTTACCGAGAGAGAGTGCAGGGCGGTGAAGAGATGCTTCTTCAATCAGGTTTTTCGCCCGAAGAAGCAGTGCAATCACTTTCCGGTCTCACACTTCCCTCTGAAAGCGAGATGAAAAGTCTTTCCAAAAACTTAGCTGAACTGGAAAAAAATTATATTAGCTCAGGCGATAATGATTCCGCGCAAAAAATTGCTGCGATGGGAATTGACATGGCTCGTCGTTGGGGCGATGAAAAATCCAGCCCCTTTATAATCAGCAAATTGGTTGGAATAGCCATGGAGCGCAAAATTTTAGACGAATTAAATCCCGACATAGTTTATGATTTTCTAGGCGGAACTTCGCAGCAGCGGCTTCAGGAACTTCAAAATCAAAGGCGCGAAATAGGTGACTTAACTAAATTTGTCGATCAAACTTTTCCCCAATTGGGTGATCGCGAAAAATTGCTTTATTGGAATCGCACGCAAAATCAAGGCGAGTTAAACGCGATGAAATGGCTGCATCAAAACTACGGAACGGCCAAATGAAAAAATTTTCTCCCATTAATTTCGAGTTGGATTTATGAGACGGCAAAAAATACTTCTGTTTTTGATGACACCTGTTTTTAGCTGTTTTATTTTTTCATTTTTTCAATCGCGAAAAAGGTCCGGTTCCCGAAAATAAAACTGTTGCGAAAAAACCTGTGTTTAAAAGGCCAGTTCGAGCATAATCTCAATAACGGCGAGAATTGATTTATTGGATCGAATGCAAAGTCAGGGCGAATTGAATGCGATGAGGTGGCTGCAGCAAAATTATGGAACCGCTAACCATAACTATTCAGTCAGAAGATTGCTCGCCCTCACCCTAACCCTCTCCCCCGCGGAGAGGGGACACGGAATTAGCACACTCGGCGAATCGCGCGACGTTGGACAACTTCCCGCGCTGAATAAGATTCTCCCTCTCCTTTGGGGAGAGGGCCGGGGTGAGGGAGAACATCTTCATTTTCACTGTTTACGCCCAAGGCCAAATGAAAAAACTTTCGCACTTTGATTCTCGGGGCGAGGCCAGCATGGTGGATGTTTCGCACAAGCGACTGGTTCAAATGTTTGCATGAAATTCCCAAAAATATTTCTACTTTTGATGGCGGCATTTTTTGCTGTTTTATTTTTTCAATTTCTCAATCGCGAAAAAAGCGTTGTTCTTCCTGAAAATAAATTTGCGAAAACACCTGTTTTTAAAAGGACTAATCGATCTGCGAGGTTGTCAGAAGCTTCCCTGAGCGAAACAAATTCCACCCCACCAAAGTTGGAAGCAGCGGATGAAGAAGGCGAGGAGATAAAAAAACTTTCGCGCGAACAGGTTGAGGCTTATTTGCTGAAAACCAAACGCTGCGCGGAATGTCTGCTTAATGCGTTTCAGGAAACGGGCGACACTAATTTTTTAGCGGAAGCTGTAGAGAAGTTTTCAGGTAATCCATTGGTTCAATATGAAATGCTTCGACAAGAAATTTCACCTGAAGAGAGGAAAAATTGGATCGAAAAATTCAAAACGTCTTCCCC
>JALYXC010000155.1 GCA_030947315.1 Verrucomicrobiota bacterium
GTCTGCGCACTTACTGGCTTCTCCCAGAATATCACGCTGGTCGGCACTTATAAGCCGGGCACCACTGGCTTTGGAGATGTTTGGGGTGAAAGTAACCTTGCTTGTCTTGGAATTTGGACCGGCTACAATGCCTATGGAATCGGTATTTTCGATATTTCAAATCCGGCCGCGCCGAATTTAATTCAGACCTATAGCCCCAGTCCAAATTCCAGCAAAAACCGATTTGAGCAAGGCGTCATCCGCAATAAGATTGCCTATATCGGTAGCTGGGGTGGAAGTGGAAACGGAGGTGGATTGCATATTCTCTCGCTGAGCAATGTTTCATCGACTGTTCCTCCCGTTCTGCTCTCGAAGATCACCAAAAATAGCGTAGGCACTATCACCAATGGATTTGATGATGTTCATACCTTGTTTCTGGAACGAAATTTTCTTTATGAAGCAGCTCACAATGCAGGCATTGTTACAGTCAAGGTTTTTGAGGTAAGCAATCCATCGCGGCCGGTTTATTTGTGGGATATCGTTACTACCAACACCACCAAAGTCCACCAGATCACTGTAGGCAGCAAAGGAACAAATACGATTCTTTATACTTCAGGCTGGGGCGGCAATGATAATTCAAATACAAATTCTTTTGGGCAAACCGATATCTGGGATGTAAGTAACATCGGCGCTCAACCTGCTCACTGGTTGGGAAAAGTCTATTCCGGTTATAATTCTCATAGTAGTTGGCCAACCCCTGATGGGAATACTCTGGTCGTGTGCCGGGAAATGCCTGGAGGCGACGTAAATTTTTACGATATTTCCACTTTGCCCAACCCTGCTCCTAATCCAGTCACAAGTCCCGTTCCGCTCGTGACTATTTCTCCGGCCAGCATGGGTTTGGAAGATGACATTCCGCATAATCCGGTTATTGTCAGTAATCTTCTTTTTCTTAGTTGGTATCAGAATGGTCTGCAAATTTTTGACATCAGCGATCGGACCAGGCCCGTCCGGATTGGTTCTTACGATACTTTTCCAGGTGTTAAGTCGAGTTCGTATCAAGGCAATTGGGGCATTTACCCTCAATTAGGACTGAACAAACTTTTGGTAAGCGATATTCAAAGCGGCCTCTTTATTTTAAATGCTTCGGCCGTCTTAACCGCGACCAATAACTATCCTCCTCTTCTGATTAAATCGCCCATGAGTCTTACTGTTACTCAAGGAATGAACGCTACCTTTTCTTCCATTGTCACCGGTTCACTGCTCAAATATCAATGGCGTTTTAATGGAATAAATATTCCCGCCGGCACAAACAGCAACTTGGCGTTTTCCAGTGTTCAGCCGACCGATTCAGGTAATTACAATCTGATCGCCACGAATGCCGTGGGCGCGGTAACCAGTGTGATAGCTACTTTAAGTATAGTTGTAACTTCGAATTCTTTTCCAGCTATCACTGCGCAACCGCAGAGTATCTCCGTTTATCCTAATAATTCAGCTTCTTTCTCAGTTGCGGTTATGGGAGCCGCGCCTTTGAGTTACCAATGGTATTTTAATGGAATTAGTATTGTAGGTGGAACTAATAGCAGCTTTGTCCGTCCGGCGGTGCAGCCACAGGAAGTTGGCTCTTATTCCGTGCAGGTTTCAAATAGTTCAGGCACGACAACGAGTTCCAATGCGTTTCTGACGCTTCTCGATTCTCCTTATCTCAGCGCAGTTCAGGCCGTGGCCGGCGCGCGCGGCGCTTTAATTTCCTGGAACTCCACCATTGCCTCAGACAGCCAGGTGCAATTTGATTTTGCGACACAATCGGGAAGTTTCGGCAACAGTTCCTACCTTGATCGAACTATCACCACAAATCACACCGTTCTTTTAAGCGGGCTATCACCGGATACAACTTATAGTTATCAGGTTTTTTCCACCGCCGGTTCGAACACTTATCTTTCCGGAGTTTATCAATTCACCACGGCTGGAACTATCATTCTGGATAATACCAATAATCAAGTTGCTTTTACGGGAAGTTGGACTACCGGCACGCTTTCGATTGACAAATATGGCAATGATTATTCTTTTGCGACCACGGTAAATAGTTCTCCCAGTGCCAGCGCTACTTTTTTCCCAAATATCACGACACCAGGTAAGTATGACGTTTACATTTGGTATCCACAGGGAAGCAACCGTGCGACTGATGCGCCGTTTCTCCTTTCATTTGAGGGCGGAACTCAAACCGTT
>JALYXC010000144.1 GCA_030947315.1 Verrucomicrobiota bacterium
TCACCGATTCACAATTGGTTAATCTCGCCCAAGTTTTACCAAAGGCGGGCAGCTTGGAAATTTCAAACCTGCTCGCCGCATTTGCTAAAAGTCACGATGTTGAAGTTGGAAAAAATCTTCTGAGCGCTTTGGAAAAACCGCCCGCGCTGGAAAGCATTCGTGCCGACGCCTTGCGTGAAACCTTGAAAAATTTTCCACCGGAAATAAAAACCAGCGCCGAGCCACTTCTGAAAAAATTATCCGTGAATGTCGAAAAACAAAAAGCGCGTCTTGCCGAACTCCAACCCGTGTTGAAAGGCGGCAACGCTCCGCGCGGACGCGAATTATTTTTCAACAAAGCCGCCTGCTTCGCTTGTCACTCCGTCCAAGGCAACGGTGGACACATTGGTCCAGACCTTACAAAAATCGGGGCGATTCGCGCCGCGCCGGATTTGCTCGAAGCGATTATTTTTCCGAGCGCCAGTTTTGCGCGCGGCTTCGAGCCTTTCTCGATCATCACGCAAGACGACGAAATTCATTCTGGAATCATCAGCCGTGAAACCGCCGATGCGATTTATTTTTACGACGGCGCGCGCGTCGAAACGCGTCTCCCGCGCTCGACCATCAAAGAAATTCGACCCGGCACAATTTCGATTATGCCCGAAGGTTTGGAAGCGCCACTGACCCGGCAGGAATTGAGCGACGTCATCGCGTTCTTGCTTTCGCTGCGTTGACCTTAGCCGCTCCCGCACGGAGGTGATGGCCGCGATATGCATTGATTTGTCAGAATAAATCACTTAAGTTATACTACTTCCATGAAACGTTTGCATTTGTTGATCGTAATCTTTTTGAGTTCGCTTGCGATCCTTTTTTTCGCTTCCGCGCAGCCCGCTCTCAACATCGCGCGGCAAGGAACCAATGTGTTGGTTTCATGGGCCGCCACGAATTCCGCGAAGGTCATTCTACAGCAGAAGAATGTCCTGACATTATCCTCCAATTGGCTAAACGCTTCGCAATCGCCTCTGTCGAACACGGGGATGTTTTACGTAGTGGTTACGCCGACGAATAGCGCTTCATTCTTCCGCCTGTTTCTCGCCGCGAGCAAGATCGTCGATGAGCCGGATGACGCTTTCATTGATGGGCGCGCAGCCGAAGGGGGAAGTCATCGCAGATATTTTACAGGCGATCAAAGAGCGGCGTGCCTGAAGCGAGGCGGGAGCAAGTTTCTTGGGCCGGTCGGCTAATCGCAGTTTGAAATTCAAGAAAAATATGCTTGCCATGGGGAGTTTTGCTGTTACGGTCAGGATACTCAGCAATGAAACGCTTGAAAATATACCAGCCAAGCCTGCTTTCGATCAGCTTGCTCGTCGCAATGGGCGCGGTCTGGCCGCATCGCGGCGGAGCGACGGACCTCGTTGTCGCGAACAACGCCGACAGCGGCAACGGCACGTTGCGCCAGGCCATTCAATTCAACGAGTCGCTGGGCGGTGGCAACACGATCGTGTTTTCAAACACCGTCACCGGCACCATCATCCTCACGAACGCGCTTGGCGAATTGCTCATCAGCAAAGATGTGACCCTCATCGGGCCAGGCGCAAAGGTGTTGGCCATCAGTGGCAACAACGCGCACCGCGTTTTTCACCTGACAAACAATGCCAATGTCAACATTTTGGGGTTGACGATCACCGAAGGTTGGCGTTCGGCAACAGGAAACGGCGCTGGAATACTTCAGGATTCCGGGTCACTGGCACTGAATGAATGCGCCATTTCCGACAATTTCGTTGGATACGGCTCCGGGGCGGGTATTTATGCCAGCGGTGCGGTGTTGGCAACCAGGTGCATCTTTTCCGGAAACAACGCCTATCACGCCGGCGGGGGAATTGCTGTCGCCGGAACGTTCAGAGCGGTCAACTGCACCGTTTTCGGCAACAAGACAGCAAACGGCCATGGAGGCGGCATTGCGGTAAGCGGCAATCTATTCGTGACCAATTGTACAATTTCGGGAAATTTCGCCAGTGCTGGCGCGTCCGGGGGTGGAGTCTACAACAGTAGTGGAAGCGCGACGATCCGTAGCACAATTATCGCCGGCAATATCGCGTCCCAAGGACTTGATTGCTACGGCATGTTCACTTCTGCGGGATTTAATTTGATTGGTTATATCAACGATAGCAG
>JALYXC010000162.1 GCA_030947315.1 Verrucomicrobiota bacterium
GCGTCCCACGATTTGGCGCACTTTCCATTTCGAATTGTCCACCAATAGTTGTGATGCGCTTTTTCATGTTGAGCAAACCGTTGCCAGAAATCTGCATCGTCTCTTCTGAAAATCCTTTTCCATTATCTTCGATGGAAATGGTCAAAAGAGAATTGGCGAAACTCAAATGAATCGAGACTTCTGTGGCTTCCGCGTGTTTCACGACATTGTTCAACGCTTCTTTGAGGACTAGAAATAAACTGTGGCGAACTTCAGCAGTCAGAGAAATAGAAGGTAAATTTTGTGGAACTTCCCAGCGGTAACGGATATTTGTGGCGCCCAGAAACCGCTGGACATATTCGTAAAAATATAAAACCAGTTGATCCAGTGAGTCATTTTGCGGATTGACAGCCCAGACAATGCCGTCAAGGTTGCGCACGAGATCCTCGGCAGCAGCAACAACTTTTACGGAATGCAGTTTCATTTTACCTTCTCCGCCCCGACCACTGGCGGTGAGATTGCTCAACATGAGTATCTCGGTCAGACGCGCGCCGAGATCATCGTGCATATCTTGAGCGATGCGGGTGCGTTCTTTTTCGATGGCATGTTGTTGTTCGAGGAGTTCCAGTTTGCGTTGCATTCTTTTTTTTGTGATGTAACGTGCGCTGCCGCCAACGAAACCGACAAAACCCATCCCGCACAAACTGAAAAACCACCATGTTTGCCAATAGTGCGGTTGTAAGGTCAGCTTTATAGTTGATCCAGTCTCATTCCAAACGCCGTCATTGTTGCAGGCTTTGACCTGAAAAGAATAATTGCCCGGCGAAAGATTATTGTAGTAAGCCACGCGGCGTGTTTGCGCATCCACCCAATCTCTATCGTAACCTTCCAGCCTGTATTTAAACCTATTCTTCTCCGGCGCGCAGAAACTTAGAGCCGTGTAATGGATTTCCAATTCGCCGCGACCCGGTTTTAAAACAAAGTCTTGAGTCGCGGAGAGCCGGGAGACTTTAGACTCAAGCCTCAAGACATGAGACTTATCAGAAATGACTTCCTCAATGACAATCAGCGGTGGCGAATCATTTTTTCTGATTGAACGTGGATCAACCACCACCACCCCTCGCGTAGTGGGAAACCAAAGGCGCCCATCCTTGCTTTTCCAACCGGCGGGTTTGGAAACACCGTTGCATTGAACACTCGACATGCCGTCGGCCTTGCCATAGACGACGCAGGTGAATATTTTTCTTTTTCCGGCATCAAAGTCTTCCAAATCTTTTTTGCTGACGCGAAAAATTCCCTTGAGGCAACTCATCCAGAGGTTGTCGAAATCGTCCTCGAGAATTTCCAGAATCTCATTGTCAAACAAACCTTCCCGAGAGGTGTAAGCCGTGAAGCGAGGTTTAGAAGGGGCGGGGAACATCCGATTTAATCCCCCTCCGCTCGTTCCAATCCACAATTGATGCGCCTCATCTTCGTGGAGTGAGATCACCACGTTTTTGGAGAGTCCATCCTGAGTGGTAAAGTTGGTGAATTTTCCATTTTTCAAACGACTCAAGCCGCCGCTGGTTCCGATCCAAAGATTTCCTTCGTGATCTTCCAGGATGGCCCGCACGGTGTTTCCAGACAGACCCTCGGCTGTGGTAAAGCGGAAGAGCTTTTCATTTTTCCAAAGCAACAAGGAACTGCTGGTGCCGAACCATAGATTACCGTGGCGATCTTCATGAATAACCCGAATGGCACGGTCCTCCACTCCCTGCTCCAGCGGCAGTGATGTGATATTTTCTTCATTCAACTGAAAAATTCCGCCGTCGAAATCCGTTCCCACCCAAAGATTTCCCCTTCGATCTTCGTGAAGAGCCAAAATCAAGTCCGACGGAAGGTGCGTGAGCATCGGATAGGGAAAGGCATGTCCATCAATCAAGCGGTTCACTCCGCCTCCCCAGGTGCCGACCCATAACCCACCCTTGCGGCTTTCGCACACGGACATGACATTGTTGTGAGTCAGCCCGTGCTGTTGAGTGAAGGTAGTAAACGACTTCAGATTTAACCGAGTCAATCCATCCTTCGCGCCAATCCAAACATTTCCTTCATGATCTTCGAGCAGAGAAGACACCACGTCAAAGGGAGTTCCATCTTCATTTTTCTCGGTTACCCATTGGCCGCCGGTGAACCGGCTTAATCCGCCAGCCGTCCCAACCCACAGATTGCCCGTTTGATCTTCACACAAAGTGTTGACGAGGTTGTCCGCCAAGCTATCACTTTGGGTGAACGTGCTAACTTTTCCGTCTGTCATCCGCAACAAACCTCCGACGGTTCCAAACCAAAGATTGCCTTTTTTATCGGGATAAATGTTTTTGACGGAAAAGGTGGGCAGGCCATCATTCATTTCTGGGAGGCGCATGATTTTACCGCCAACGATCTGATTCACACCGAGGTCGGTACCGATCCAAAGGTTTCCATTTTGATCTTCGCCAATGGATCGAATTACATTATCCGCGAGTCCTTCGCGTTTGCTGAAATTACGAAATTTTTCCTGCTGGAACCGACTTAGGCCATTGGTCGTCCCAATCCAAAGAGAACCGTCGGAGCTTTCAAATAATGATCTAATCGCATCGTCCGGCAGGCCATCTGACCTGGTAAAAAGCGAAAAAATACCTTTTTTCAGGCGAACCAATCCGCCGGTGAAGGTGCCGATCCAGAGGCTTCCATCTTTGGTCGCGCAAAGGGCGTAGATGAAAGAGTTCCTGATTTCCGGCGTAGTGCGGGAATCAAAGACGGTGAAGCGGATGCCATCGAAACGGGCCAGTCCATTTTGCGTTCCGACCCAGAGATAGCCGTCGTGAGTTTGCGCCAGCGCTTGCACGGAATTTTGCGGGAGGCCCTCCTCACTTTGCCATAGCCGTTTTCGATAGGACGGGGTTTTGCCGGTGGTAGGGGACGTGGCGCTGGTTTCGGCGGCAACGGAGAAGGGACAAAAACAAAAACAAACCAACGCGAAAAAATATAAAGTAGTCTCGACCAGGCATCGGTATTCCACCCGTTCAAAACGACTGCGACCCGGACTTGTCGCGTGCCGAAACGGGAAATTCATGGGAAGACTTATAACCGCGAAAGCACTTGTGTCCAAGCGTCATTTGGAACATCAAAGGGCGGGAAAGCCAACCGTAATTATTGCTTGGCCGGCAAACCATCCCGATAGGACTCATGCAAGTAATCAATGGGATCGTGAGTTTCATTTTCGGAATTCGCCTGCTCGCCTGGTGCAACGCTTTTTTTGACCGGCGACTTTTGCATTGAGTTTGAAGTCAGCATTTTCGGGTTTAGAAATAAACTGCCAACGGCCAGGGCCGCCACCAGCAGAGCCAGCAGCAAAAGGCTTTTTCGACGAGCGCCCTTCGAGTCTGGATACAACTGGTGTTTCATTTGATTTTTAGATGGTGGAGGAATGGTTTATGATCGGGAGCTTTCCACTCAGCGCGCATTCGCGGCGATTTTTAATATGCCACCCGGTTTTGCCTTCAGCTTTTTTCCATTTACGATCACATACGCCAGGTTTTCCATCGGCGGGAC
>JALYXC010000171.1 GCA_030947315.1 Verrucomicrobiota bacterium
GTATTGGTCAGGCTCATCGTGTAACCGCTGCGTCCGTGAAATGCATTTTCAAAATGAATAATTTCCGTGCCGCGTTCGCCGCGACCGGTCGCAAGATTTTTTCGGACCTTCCAGTCCATCGCGGCTTTCAGCGCATTTTCCACCGCGGCCGCGCCGCCTTCAATAAAAAAATATCTTTCCAGCGGTTTGAATCTCATGACCCAGGCAAACGTTTCCACGAACCGGGCGTATTGGACCGAATACACATCCGCATTGGCGACTTTGATTTTAGCGGCGGAAAGCAAATCAGCTTCCACTTCTGGCCGCAAAAAATAAGAATGATTGTAACCAATCGGCTGCGACGCATAAAAAGTGTAAAGATCAATAAACGTGCGGCCAGTCGCGGCATCGACCAGACGTGAACCGCGGCTTTTTTCCAAATCAATGATGATTTTAAAACCGTCCACCAGAATATGTTTTTCCAATTCAGAAACAACGCGGCGAGCAGAAATGGGAGAGGAAATTTTTGCCGGAGATGAGTCGGAGTTGACCGCTAAAATTTTGCGCCCGTCCGTTTGTTTTTCCATGGTTGGCATAAAGTTAATTTTCCTGGGTAAAATTAGGCGTCTCCAAGTTGACCTTCAAGAAAAATACGGTTGGTCAAAAATAAAATCGCGACGTTGCTAAATGTATTTCAGCGAAATTTAGTAAAAGCTGCGCATTGACCTTTTCTCTAAAATAATTAGTTTAGGCACATGAGCGCCGTGGAAAAAATTAAAGCGGAGATTGATCAACTTTCCTTTCGCGAACGATGCGAGTTGAACGCACTGCTTCACATCTGGCCGGACGATGAATGGGACAAACAGATGAGAGCGGACGCGGAATCGGGCAAACTCGACTGGATGATTAAAGAGGCCGAAGACGCCGAAGCGCGCGGATTGAGCAAAGAATTTCCAAAACCGTCTGAGTGAACTCTAAAACCACTCCGCGATTCTGGAAGCGTTTCAATGCTTTGCCGAAACATATTCAGCAACTTGCTTTCAAAAATTATCAGTTGTGGTTGAACGAACCTTTTCATCGTTCGTTGCACTTCAAAAGATTTAAACGCGAGTTGTGGTCCGTTCGTGTGGGCATTCATTATCGGGCGACAGGTGTTTTTCTCGACGAGCATACTTTTCGCTGGGCGTGGATTGGATCGCACGAAGAATATAACAAAATTCCATGAGCGATTTAACAGCCGAAAAACCATTGCTCCAGCTTCGCGCAATCAGCAAAAGTTTTCCCGGCGTCAAAGCTCTTTCCAAAGTTGATTTCACTTTGCGACGCGGAGAAATTCACGCGCTCATGGGCGAAAATGGCGCAGGGAAATCCACGCTCATCAAAGTGCTCACCGGCGTTTATCAACGCGACAGCGGCGAAGCGTTCCTTGAAAATAAATCAATAAATCCGCAGTCGCCTCAGGAAGCGCAGTCGCTCGGCATCAGCACAGTTTATCAAGAGGTAAATTTAATTCCGCATTTGTCCGTAGCCGAAAATATTTGTCTCGGTCGCCAATCCACAAAATTTGGCCGCATCAATTGGAAGGAAATTCGTCAACGCGCAAAAAAAGCGATGTCGCGTCTTGGCATTGAAATTGACGTCACCGAAACGCTTTCCAATAATTCCATCGCCATTCAACAACTCGTTGCCATCGCCCGCGCGCTCGACATTTCCGCCAAGCTTTTAATCCTCGACGAACCGACTTCCAGCCTCGATGAAAAAGAGGTCGCGCAATTATTTTCCATCATGCGAAAACTGAAAGCTGAAGGTCTCGGCATCGTTTTCGTAACGCATTTTTTAGATCAGGTTTATGAAATTTCTGATCGCATCACCGTTTTAAGAAATGGAAAATTCGTCGGCGAATTTGAAGCGGCTTCGCTTCCCCGCTTGCAGCTTATTTCCAAAATGATGGGCAAAGAAGTTTCGGAATTGGATTTTAAATCCGGTTCGCGCACAACGGCCAAAGCGCAAGCCAAGCCATTTCTGCAATTAAAAAAAATGGGTCGCAAAGGTTCCTTGAAACCAATCG
>JALYXC010000186.1 GCA_030947315.1 Verrucomicrobiota bacterium
GGGGAAAGGCCCAGCGTTGCGCCGTTTCTGATTTATTTTCGGATGAAATGGGCTGAAGCGAAAAACGAATTTGCAGCCGTTCTAGAATTTCTTTTTTTGAAACCACCAATTCTTTTTGCCAGGTTCGGCCAGAATCGAGCGGCATAAATTCAATAAAACGAAGAGCGAGATTTTTCTTTTGAGCAAAGGCGGCGAGCGCTTCGATTTCGTGATCGTTAATGCCGCGAATCACCACTGCATTCACTTTCACCGGATTGAAATTCAACTGTTGCGCCAGTTCGATGCTTTGCAAAACTTGCTCCAATCCATCGCGGCCGGTAATTTTTTTAAAATTTTCTGCGTCCAATGAATCCAGACTGAAACTGATGCGCCGCAGTCCGGCATTTTTCAATGCGGCCGCTTTTTGCGGAAAAAGAAAACCGTTGCTGGTCATGGCTAAATCGGTGAGGCCGGGAATGACGGCAATTTTTTCGACGAGTTTTTCGAGTTGCTGGCGCAGCAACGGTTCGCCGCCGGTCAAGCGAATTTTCCGAATGCCCAGTTGAACGGCAATTTTAACGGCCCGTTCTATTTCTTCAAAAGTGAGAATTTTTGCGGCCGATTTCCATTCGCGCAAAATCGGTTTGGCGGAAAAAGTATTTTGCCCGAACCGATTTTGATAAAAATTGGCGGCGGCTTCAGTTTCCGGCAGGCAATAAAGACAGCGAAAATTGCAGCGGTCAGTGACGCTGACCCGCAAGTCGCGCAAAATTCGGCCGTGCGAATCAATTAGAAGTTTAGCATTCAAAGTAGCGGGCATAACCTAAACTCAAAAACTCGAAATTTAAATCTTTCATTTTTGCGTGTTCGGCGCGGTCGCGGAATCTGCAGCTTGCTCAATGAAAAGCGGTTGCGTAAAGTGTGTTGATGGAAATTCCAGATGAACTGGCCGTGATGACATTGCCCAGCGCGACTTTATTTCCGCAAGCGTTGTTGCCGCTTTATATTTTTGAAGAGCGTTACCGGCGCATGTTGAAAGAGGCGTTGGGAACGCATCGCATGTTTATTGTGGCGATGCAAAAACCGGGGCGCGCTCGCGAGACGCCGTCGAACATCGCCGGCCTCGGCTTGATTCGCGTGGCGGTGGATAATCCGGACGGCACATCCCATTTAATTTTGCAGGGAATTAGGCGCGTGCAGTTAACCAGCACGACACGTTACCAGCCGTATCGCGTGGCGAGAATTCTTCCGCTGCAAACGCCGCAAGTGGACAGCGTGACGGTAGATGCGCTTCTGGCCAAAGTGCGCGATCTGGTTAATGAACGCGTCGAACTTGGTTTCCATTTTCCTTCCAAACCGAAAAAGCCGAAACAAACTACGATGCTTTCCATGAAAGAAATTGTCCGGCATCTCGATGAATTGAACGATGCCGATCAGGTGGCCGATCTGGTTTCCTGCGCGATGCTTCCCGGCGCAGCCGAGCGGCAAACCATTTTGGAAACGGTGGAATTGGAACCGCGCCTCAAACATTTGATTCATTTTTTAATGGCGGAAATTCGCGAACACCGGAAAGATAAGAACCATGAATGAATCCAATTTATCGGCAAATCCTTCGGGCGACGTCCGCCAGGAAACTTCCGCGGCGCTTTTCGCTAATCTAGTCGCTCAACAAACCAACATGGCTTTCATGTTTCTGGGCCGCGTGCCTCATCCGGAAACCGGCGAAATGGTGGAAGACATCGAAACGGCGAAATTTTTTATTGATCAATTGGAAATGTTGGAAATTAAAACCAAGGGAAATCTCGACAAACAAGAAGAAAACCTTTTGAAACAGAGTCTGGCCGGCTTGCGTTTGGCATTTGTCGAAGCGGTGAATGGAGATGAAAAAAAATCGCCGCCCGAAAAATCCGTTCCGGCGGCTCCTACTCCAACGACCGAACCCGCGCCGTCAGCCTCCGCGTCCGCGGAGCCAAAACCAATCGCGCCCGAAGAAGATTCCCGCAAAAAATTCTCCAAAAAATATTAAATGGATTTTCGCGAAAACTCTTTGAATCCATTCTTACAATCTTTTTCTCCCTTCGTCCACTTGGCGCTCGTCGCGTGCTTCCTCCACACGTTATGCAGATTTTCGATGAAGCGTTCGCAACGGTAAAGCATGCAATTGCAACAAACGCCCAAAGTCAGCGGCGAATCCGCGAAGCAGGCGCTCGATTTGGCGTTTGAAATCACGCGGCAGATTCAGGAGCGATGAAGTTTAAAAATTTCACAATTGTTGATGAGCCTTACTCGATAGAAATCGAAGCGTTGGGAGTAGTTTGGGATTTACATAATGTCGCAGATTTTCTCAGTTTTACGCAGGACGTTCACCAAAATAGTGTGGTGATGAAGTGGCAAATCAATCAAACATACGCGTTACAAGAATATCCCGCTGATAAATTTGAACTCTTATTCAGTGATGTAAATTGTCTCGAAATTTCGCCTAGAGATAAAGAGTTACCACATTCTGAAGATGATTGTGTTGCATCGATTTCGCGTGTGCCTCCGAGCCAACCGATGAGTAGCCTGGCTGAACACGAAATCGATATAAATCAGGATGAGACATTTCACCTGGTGTTTGCTTTTCAGAGCGAACAACGGATTCGAATCGGCGCGCAGATGGCGGAATTTAGACTTGTTGAAGAATGAGTTTTGCTCCTTTCAGATTTTAAATCGTGAATCCCAAACGCATCATGCTCATCGCAGGAGAAGCCAGGGGAGA
>JALYXC010000200.1 GCA_030947315.1 Verrucomicrobiota bacterium
CCATCAGCATGAGCAAAATAATCAAGGCCCAGTGGCGTAAATCATCATGTTGAAAAAGTAATTCTTGATTCGGCAGCATCATCACGCCGGCGAAAATAAGCATGGCCCACAAGCCGATCAGCCGATCTACAAAAACCGTCACGACTGCTTGGGTTTTTTTGTGATGCGTTTCGCGCGCGGCATAATAGGCTTTGATTAAATCGCCGCCGGTCGAGCCCAGCAAAAAAGAATTGAAAAAATGGGCAATGAAGGAAATGGCCAGCGCGCGGCGCATCGGCAAATGCAATCCCTGCGCGGCAAGGGTGATTCGCCAGCGTAATACGCCCAGCAAAATAATGAGGCCCATTAAAACCAGCGAGAGCAAAAACGCGACGGGATGAACCTGCCAAAGCGTGCGTCCCAATTCGGCCGGACCGATGCTCCACCCAATTTTCCATTGCTCGCCGCGGGAAAGTTTTTCCCAATCCAATCCTTGCGCATGACGGACGAGTCGTCCTTCATTGAGAAAAATGGAATGAAAAATCCAGAGCAACAATAAGCCGCAAACGGCCAGCCGCCAGCCGAGGCTCCAGATTTTTTTTTTAACGCTCACTGATCGCCCCAAAGTTTTTTGATATGACTAATTCCTTTTTGAACTTCTTCGACGGACAAGGAAGGGCTGAGTTCAAAAACTTTGATATGCTCCGGTTTGACTAGTGGCGCGAGGGCCGCGAAATCTATCATCCCGCTGCCGGGAGCGCGGTGGTCTTTTCCAGGAAAGGCGACATCGTGAATATGAAAACCAGCCAGGCGCGGCGCAAAGGATTCCAGATGGAGGAAATGATGAAGGAACCCGAGATTTTCCTTGATTTGCGCGTGGCCGGTGTCGTGCCAGTAAACGACGGCGGGACTGGGAAATTTTTCAAAAAAATTGTCCAGATCATTTTCCAATGGAATTTCTTCGAGGGCCTCGCGGTTTTCAATCCCTAATTTAAGGCCGTATTCATTGGATTTTTCGACGAGTTTGGAAAGCATTTCGTTTGAATGGGCGACGAACTCTTCTTTTTTTTGTTCTCGTTTTTCAAAGGCTTCGCCGGAAAGTTTTTCGAATTTTTCAGTTTCCTTTTGCCCTTTACTCAAAAGTTCCAGCAATCTGTCGGTGTACTCTTTCATCTCGATGCTGCCCATGTGTAGAACAACCAGAGGCGCTTTGACCCGCGCGGCGGTTTCCATGGTTTTAAGAGTGTGACGAAAAGCGCTGTCGCGTTCGCGCGCATCGAGCGAAGAAAATTGATACAAATTCGGCGCCGCATGACTCACGCCCATCGGTAACGGACAAAAATTGTGAAGAGTGGAAATTTTCATTTCGCCCGCCGCCACTGCGTCCAAAATTCCGGGCAACAAGCTAATGCGAATGCCGTGACTTAATTCGGCATATTCAAAACCTAAATCGCGAATCTCGCGCAGCATGGCGCGCCCATCCGTATGGCGATGTGAATTCCAACAACTAGAAAATGAATACATAATTTGGATGATGGAGCGGTGATCTGAGAGGAGTTAATTTCGCCGCTGTATTTCTTTATCGTTTAATTTTTTACAATAAAAAGCCGAGCACAGTTATAAATAATACCACACTCGGCCTGGAAATTTAACAAATTATAAATCGGCGTAACGGGCGCTTAACATGGCGGAAAAACGGGCCGCTTTCATTTTGCGACGTTTGCGTTCACTCGGCTTTTCAAAATGGCGATGGTCGCGCACGGTTTTCAAGGTGCCTTCGCGGTCGATTTTTTTCTTCAACCGGCGCAAAGCCTTATCCACGGACTCACCTTTTCTTAGTCTGATTTCGGTCAATACAATTCACTTCCTCTCGGGCGATTTTAGGTTTGATAAATCTCTTATTCATCAATTTCCTGAAATCAAGATAAGCAGAGTAGATTTGCCGGAACGAAGTGTCAATTAACAAATAATCAGGCTGGGAAAAGGTTGCGTTTCCTAGCTTTCCGCCACGCGAAACAATTTTAAATTTGGACGGCAGACATTTCTCTCCTCTGATCCCTGATTTTTTGCGACGGAACAAAGTTGGCGATAAATTCGCTGCGAAATTCTCCAAAAGTTCCGGCCGCCAGATGCTTTCGGATATCGCTCATCACCCGCAAATACATGTGCGAATTATGCACACTTACCATGCGCAAGCCGAGAATTTCGTCCACGTTCAAAAGATGCCGCAGATAAGCGCGCGTGAAATTTTGGCAGGCGTAACATTCACAACCTTCTTCGATCGGATTAAAATCCATTTTATTAAAGCCTGCTTTGATATTGACGCTGCCTTTGTAAGTGAAAGCGGTTCCATTTCGCGCCACGCGCGTCGGTAAAACGCAGTCGAACATATCCACGCCGCGAGCGACCAGTTCGACCATTTGCGCCGGTGTCCCAAGTCCCATCGCGTAACGCGCTTTATTTGCCGGCAAAAAAGGTTCCGTCATTTCGATCGCTTGGAACATTTCCCGTTCTGGTTCGCCCACACTCACGCCGCCAATCGCGTATCCATCGAAATCGAGTGCGGAAATATGTTTTGCGCATTGTTCGCGCAGCACCGGGTTATTCGCGCCCTGCACAATTCCGAAAACCGTCTGGCCTTCCGCGCGCGGTTGGTCGCGACATTCTTTGGCCCAACGAACGGTTCGTTCCACGGCGGAGTTTAATTCTTTGGCGGTGCAACCGTGCGGCGGACATTCGTCAAAACACATCGCGATGTCGGAGCCGAGAACGCGCTGAATTTCCATCGCTTCTTTCGGACCGATAAAAAGCGGCGAACCATCAAGATGCGAACGAAATTCCACGCCGTGCTCTTTGATTTTGCGAATTTTCGCGAGACTAAAAACCTGAAACCCGCCGCTGTCAGTGAGAATGGGCCCAGGCCAATTGATAAATTTATGCAAGCCACCGGCGGCTTTAATAATTTCCAATCCAGGCCGGATATTTAAATGGTAAGTATTACCGAGAATAATTTGCGTTCCTGTTTCGAGAAGCTCACGAGGGTCGAGCGCCTTGACGCTTCCTTGCGTGCCGACCGGCATAAAAATCGGTGTCTCAATCACAC
>JALYXC010000203.1 GCA_030947315.1 Verrucomicrobiota bacterium
CATTAGAATCAGGTGTCCAGCGCGTCCGGGTTTTTTAGGGATTTTTTCTCATCAGAAACGAGGCGACGTTCGACTTTTTTCACGTCTTCGGCGGGCGGCAGTGTTTCGGGCCGGATGCCGCGTTCGAGCAGGGTGCGCCGCACGGCATCGTTGTTGGTGATGTGTTCGCGGGAAATGGCGCGCTCGCTGGTGAGCGTATTTTGCCGGGCGTTGAAGATGGTGATCTCGGTGGCGAAATCCTTGGCCTTTAGAATGATGGTCGGGGCAAAGTCGGCGAGCGGGCGGTTGTCCGGGACTTTCCATTGCGCCTTCATCGCCTGAGTGGATTTGCCGAAAAGAGCCTGATCGCCCTTACTGCGAATCAAAGCGAAGTTTTCATTGCCGCCCGTCTGTTCATAGATGACCTGGGAAAGTTCTTTTTCCGTCATCGAGAGTTTCTGACGGGCGGAGACGCGCTCGGCTTCCAGCAAACGTTGCTCGATCAACTCCGCCCGGCGGGTTTGAATGGCGAAATAGGTTTGGGCGAAGGCGATTTCCTGTTTTTTGGAGTCGCCATTCTGAGCGATCAGATAGCACGCGTAACGGCTTAACATGATGTCATCGACCTGACGCTGGCTGCCAGAGCCGAGATCGACCATTTTCCCGACGTCGGCAAAATGGTTGGGAACCTGATGGCCAGAGACTTCGCAAGCGGTTTTGGCTTTCGAGACAACGTTCAGGAAATTGTCCCATTTGGTGTAACCCAAGAGAAATTGAAGATCGCGAGCAAGCCAGAACTCGACGCCGCCCTCGGTTTGTTGAGCGTGGCCTTCAAAGGTGCTGGTGAGAGTTTGGATAACGTCGGTTTGCATAGCTAATCGTTCTTTGGTGCGGCCTTGATCGTGGCGCATTCAATCATCTTGTTGAATTCGCTTTCGACTTTCGCGGCGAAATCAGTGTCGATTTGATACACGTCGGTGAATTCAGCGAAAGCCCAACGGCCATATTTTCCAAGATTGTTCACGCCCGGAACCCAATAGGTTTCCATGGTGGATTTTTTCTCCTTCGCGTCTTCGCGTCGTTAGCCTTTGATTTCGACGATGAGATGCAGAAGGTCGTCGTCGCCGTGGCCGTCGTCCACCAGGACAATAAAGTCGGGCAAATATTTGCGCGTTTCGGAACCGTAGCGGTAGGGAACTTCGAGGCCAAGGTTATGATTTTTCACATAGGCCCGCACTTTGGGATGCGATTCGGCGACGCGACAGAACTCCGCTTCCCATTCGCTATCGAGAACAACCCAATTGATGTGGCTTCGCCGCGCGTCGGTTTCCCAGCGGAGTGTTTTAGAAGTGTTAAAGCGGACGAAGGCGGTTGAACCTTCGGGATTGTAAGGATCGAGCAACGCTTTGATGGGGCACTGTCCCTGAAAATGGCGTGTGATCCCGGCGGTGATTTTGTTGCAGGCCATGTCCGCTAATTCCTGATACATGAGCAATGCGGGATAAGTGTCGCCTTTGCAAACGAGACAGGTATCGAGCCATTGCTTGGTGACGCGTTTAAGCTGGCCGAAAAGATGGAGCTTCGGTTCCTCACCGGGATCACGCCATTTCGTATAGAGCAGGCGTTGCGTGACGTGAAAAAGAAGCGTCGAGGGACGCATGTCTTCCAAGTATTGCAAGCTGAGGTCAACGCCTTCGCCGATAATTCCCGAATTGCGGGTGATGGACGGGCCAACCAGATCGGGACTGAGGATCAAAGTTGAGTCGTCATTAAATTCCGCGACCAACCGTTCCTCCGGGAGTTCGACGCGATAGCCTTCGACACGCGGAAATTTAATTTCGAGAGCATCGCGTTCCGGGCGGATGGCTTTGACCTGAACCGTTTCGCGCGGCGGTTGTGGCGGAGCGATGACCGGTTTCGCCGTGAAATCAAAGGGGATGCCGAAGATGTCGGCGTATTCAACATTGAACAGACCTTCCTCGTTCAAGTCGTAAGACTGACGGCGAAGGGCGCGACCGATGACTTGTTCGCACAAAAGCTGAGTGCCGAACGCGCGAATGCCGAGAACGTGAGTCACGGTGTTGGCGTCCCAGCCTTCCGTGAGCATGGAAACCGAAACAACGCAGCGAATGGAACCGCCAAGTTGACCGGCCTTGCCGACGGTGTTCATCACTTCGCGGAGCAATTCCTGGTCGGTAATGCTTTCGGCTTTCTTCTGGTCGCCGGTGCGTTCGGTAATTTCCCGACGGAAACGTTCAATCTCATCGGAAGCCATGCCGCGAAAGTTGTCGTCTAAAGCATCACCGGCTTCGAGTTGTTCGCTGTCTATCAGCAGAGTGTTTGGGCGTGGAAGCGGATTGCCGGTGGTTTCGTCGAAGTTGCGAAAAAGCGGGAGACGACCGTTTTCCAACGTGGTGGTGCCGTTCTCGTTTTTCCGAGGGAAGCCGGAGATGAAATCGTAAACGAGTTTGGAAATGGAAGTGTTTTGGCAAACGATGATAAAGCACGGCGGCACGCGGATGCCACTTTCCTCCCAAAGCTTGAACGTTTTTTCGTAATGTCCGTAAAGCGCTTGCAGGGCCGTTTGCAGGCGAGTCGGTAATTTTAATGGATCGAGTTCCTCGGAAT
>JALYXC010000209.1 GCA_030947315.1 Verrucomicrobiota bacterium
CCGTCAAACTGCGTTCCGCCAACAAGGTTTCAATCTTGTCAGGTTGCGTCAGCCACAAGAAGGCAAGACATGGATGTTGAAGCAAAACAGGCGCGCGTCCCTGACGATCAACGCGGCAGTTGTCCCCGCTGAACGCTTTCAGATAAATACTTTCATCCGTGCGGTCGTTTTTGGAATATCTGCCCAGCAATATGTTCACGATGCTGCCCGCGTCCGGTGACAGGCTGGCAAGTTGTTCCTGATTATCGGCAAGCATGACGGCGAGTTTTTCGGAAGTAACATCTTCGCAACACAAGGCCGGGGCAAAGAGTCCCGTGTTCACTTCGGCCAATGCTTTTTTCTTGGCCTGTAATGCGTCACGAATTTCTTCGCGTTCCGTGCCTGAATTAACTTTGAAGGCATCCTTTTTAAGTTTGCCAATTTCACTTTCCAGCATGTCCGCTTCTGCTTGAAGTCCCGGCAATCTTTCCGCCTTCCATTGTTCAACTAGTTCGCACTCGTAATCGAAAAATGGTTTGGCCGCGTGACGAAAGGTTTCACTTTTGCCGCTGCCGGATTGTGCGCTTGCCATGATATAAAGATTCCCCCGCGTCACCCGATTTGCTCCACTTGTGATTTGAAGTCCCGCGCCGATGGACGCAGACAGAAAACCCAAGATGCAACATCCGGCCAAAGTGTCGGGCATCCGTTCCGCGCGTGCGATAGCTTCCGCCATTTCCCGCGCAATCGGTGGTAACTCATTCAACGGAAACGATGGAATTTTTTCTTCTACTTCATCAGTGCCAGGTTTTGTCCCGCTGCCCGGTTTGTAAACATGGTTTGAACTACTCACGGCAACATCCTTTCCGCTTGGAAAAAACTTTTTTCATCCATTGAAAGTGAATCGTTCAAATCTTTTACCGGCTTGCCGTCCAGTTGTTGAAGTCCATCGAAGTTGAAGGCGTCCACGTCCGCGCCTACTGATTCCAATTGCCGCGCCCAGCGTTCCACTGCCGCGCGCCCCGCATCATCATTGTCGCCAAAGATGCGAACACGCTCACCCGCAAACAAAGGCAAGGCGTCTGCATGAATCCGCAATGAAGCTCCCAGCATCGTCACCGGCGCGCAACGCACGTCCCGTTTAGTGTAATGCGATGCCTGTTCCCACAAGGCTACATAATGCGCGGCGATAAAATCCGGCGAGCCTTCGCAAAGAGCAATGGCTTGGTAAGGTCGCGCTTCTTTTATACCTATCGGCCAACAAGCAAAACCGGCTGGGCAGATTGTCCAAGCCTTCGCGCGGATATGTTCCCACTCCTTGCCGTCCATCCGCCGCGCTTGTGCGTTAACCCGTGCGGAATCTGTTACAATCCACGCCGGGCAATTTTTTAAAGGTGCGAACCATAACACGCCGCGTTCACCCGCCCATTCTATTCCTTCACGGGAAATTTTCCGCAGACGGGCAAGTTGTTCAAAGTCCGCCGGTGTTCCTTTGCTAAACTCAGGAAAAACGAATTTTGAAGCTACTGTTTCCGGTTTCATTTGTGGCCGGATAGCTATGGGCGCGGATGCAGTTTTTCCGCCCGCAAGTTCAATGAATTTCCGGCAGGCTTCTTTTTGTGAAAGGCCGGTTGCGCGCTGGAAAAAGTCCACGGCGTCCCCCGCTTCACCCGTGGAAAAATCATTCCACAAAGTCCCGTCCGCGTTCACGCTGAAGCTGGGCTTGTTATCGTCACGGAAAGGCGAATGGCAGCTTGTTTCAGGTTCGCCACTGAAACCGTGATGCCGCCAAAGGTCGTGAATGTTTAACCGCGCCTTGGCTTCCGCCAATGTTGACTTCCCTGAAGGGTAAAGGTATGATGCTATCATAATTGTTTGAAAAATTCGCCGCGTTTTCTTGTTAGGAGCGCGGCGGATTTTTTATACGTTCCCCGCTCCTTCCTTCGTGGCGGATAGTTCGCACTTCTCAATAAAATCCAGAATGGATTGAAGATGGAAAAGCCGCGTCCCTTTCACCTGTCCCGGTTCGCGAATGGAGACACTTCTGAAATGTCCCTTGCCTGCGCCCTCATAAAGTTTTGCCCGCGACATTCCGCAGTAAAACTCGACGCCGTGTTTGGGTGAACGAATCCAGACGGGCAAACCGTTGGATTGATCGTTTAGTAGTTCCGCTGCCTTTGCAGAGAGCGGCCTTGTGGTTTGGGCGGGTGTGCCGCCGTTTTCATTCGTAGTTATATTTGTCATTGTGAAGTGCGGAGAGTCAACTTTGTTAGGTGTATTGACCTACGCTACGTGATGACAATGCGACGGGCTGAAGGAACCGTCAGGTAAGTGGGACAAACGTGAAATGAATTTGTCCCTTATACTTGCTATGGGGATTTTGACGGCGGGCCGGGAAGGTGTTTTGCAACAAGTCCAAGCGTGCGATAACGGTATTTTTCTACCTGTTCCGGCGTAAATGGAGTCTCAAGAAGTTGAGTCAACTTATCGGCGAGTTGTTCATTGGATAAATAACACCAGCCAAGCTCCCAATTGAACGCGATAAGGTAAATTGCAGAATCAATAATTTTGTTTTTTCCCCGCTTTGCATAATTCTGGGTGGCTTTATGCAAGGCAGAAATCAATTGCATATCAGCACGCACCTTTCCCCCGTCAACCGTTTTTAGGGATGGATCACTGCCATTCCCAACCAAGTCTAAAAGATAAGCATCTTCAATTTGTTGGTCGGGAATTTTGGAATTTGGATTTGCTTTCTGTTGCTCAAAAATTTGAAAGCAGTGCGGCCATTGTTTACGCAAGGCCAGCATTTTTGCTTTTCCAAAGTCCTCAATGTCGGACTTCGTAAGCGGGCTGCAATGAACGGGTGGAAGCGGGGTGGGGCTTTTACCAATAGCATCAAAATGCGCTTTCTTTTTTTGGTTATATTCGCCCAGCCAACCTTTTGCCAAAAAATCTGCTTCTCCTTCGGTTTTCGTTTCCTTGCGGCGGATTACTTCCACTTCCAAAGTGTCTTTATCTATCTCACGCTCAAACGCCAGCCACAATTTTTTCCCGCTAGGTAGAATTTTGTGCAAGACGCCGATTTCATTTGTAATCCGCCTGAGATTTTTTAACCATGCTACACCACCAATTCCCGCCACTTGAAAAGTAACAAGGTGTTTTTTGTTTCGCGCAGTAAGGCTATCCAACGTTTCTTTCACCTCTGCTTCTGTCTGACAAAGAACGCCCGCACCGGCTTGCACAAGTTTGTTTCCTGATGTCAATTTAACAGGTGCAACTACATGGAAAAAATCCTTACCATCTTGCCGGTGTGGTTTTTCAAAATTAACAAAGATGTAACGTGGTTCGGGGTCGTTTAAAAGTTCCAGCTTGGTGGCCTCTGGCAAGTTCGACTCAATGGCAAACCCAAATTTAGTTTTGAGCGGTGCTTTCATCACTCAAAAAGACTTTGCTTCTCAGTTTTCACGCCTTGCTTCATTTCTTTTCGCACAAGGGCGGCAATGCCTTCACTATTTCCATCGTCTCCATGCTCACGGTGATGATGCGTTTTAGCAGATTCAGGATGTAGGCGGGGTCGTTGTGTTCCGTTGCCCAATCGTTCGGATTATTGGTGAGGCCGCTGTCTTTGTCCGTGGTCATCTGGTAGCGGTCTATGATCCATTCTATTGCGGGTTTGCCGTTCACGATGTAGTCGTAAGCGGCGAGCGGGATGCCCGTCAGGGTGATGTGGCTGTTGTATTGGATTTTGGTCTTGTCCGTTTCCGGCGCGGTGGTGGCCGTCCGCAAGGTCTTGCCGAAACGCATTTTCTCGACGAGATAAAAATTCTTCTTGTCCAAGCCTAGCTCGTCTTTTTCTTCCTTCACGTTTTCATACGGCTGGGCGGTTTCGTAATTCAGATGGATTTTTGCCAAGTCGCGCCCGGCGCGGCTGAACGCCCAAAAATCTTTGGCGAACGGGATGCGCGGCAGCATCTTTTTCAAATCGGCGGCGAACCGCGTCTTGTATTCCGGCGAATGCAGCACGCCATAGACGTAATAAAATATGTCTTCCTTGCCGATCTTCGCATCCTTGTAAGCCGTGTGAAATTTTCCGAGAACTTCGTCGCCTATCGCGTCACGCCGATAATAGCCGTCTACGAGTTCACCTTTCGTTTCTTTGGCAATAATCTCGCCTTGCCGGAGTTTTTTTTCTTCGCCTTCCTTTGATTTTTTCGGCTCGTCCTTTTCGTAAAAGTAGAGCGGAAAATTCTGACTTGCTCCGTTCGAGTCGGCCATGTGCAAATCTGGCAAGCAATCTGAAATAATCACGGAAAACGCATTTCGATTTCCAACTCCCGTAACGCAGATCAATTTGTTTTCGGATTCTGCGGTTGGGAAAAATTTGGGCATCCTGTTCGTGTATTCATTTAGCCCCTTGTCGAAATAAACCCACTGCTTGCAAAACGGACGATAGATTGAAGTTCTAATG
>JALYXC010000216.1 GCA_030947315.1 Verrucomicrobiota bacterium
TTGCTACTGGCTCACACGCGCTGGCCGCAGGCGGTGGAACGCTTTTTTTCGATATGCCGCTCAATGCGCATCCACCGACCATTGATGCCGAAAGTTTTGATAAAAAATTATTTGCCGCGCAAAAAAAATCTCTCGTTGACTTCGCTTTTTGGGGCGGATTGGTTCCCGGAAATCTCGACAATCTCGAAGAACTCAGCGAGCGCGGCGTCATTGGGTTTAAAGCTTTTATGTCCGAGAGCGGCATCGAAGATTTCTCGTGCGTGGATAATTCGACACTTCGCGAAGGAATGAAACGCCTGGCGAAATTTAAAAAAATTGTCGCCGTTCATGCCGAAAGCGATTCAATGACAAAGCAACTCGCAGCGGAACGAATTTCCCAAAATAAAATTTCTGGGCGCGACTATTTGGATTCACGCCCCATCGCTGCGGAATTAGATGCGATTCGTCGCGCGATTGAAATCGCAGGAGAAACCGGTTGCGCACTGCATATTGTTCATGTCAGTTCCGGCGCGGGAATCGAATTAATTCTCGAAGGAAAAAAACGCGGCGTCAATGTGAGCTGCGAAACCTGTCCGCATTATCTCGCGTTGACTGAAAACGACATGGAGAAATTAGGAGCTATTGCAAAATGCGCTCCGCCGCTTCGCCCGGCGGATGAACAAAAAAAACTTTGGAAACATTTTGCGGCCGGAAATATAACGACCATCGGTTCGGATCATTCTCCGTCGCCACCGGAAATGAAAACCGACCCGAATTTTTTTAAAGTTTGGGGCGGCATTTCAGGAATTCAACATATGCTCCCGATTTTAATTTCTGAAGGTCATGTGAAACGAAAAATTCCTTTGCCGCTCATCAATAAATTAATTTCGAGCAATGTGGCTCGACGTTTTTCGCTTCCGCAAAATAAAGGAAGAATTGAAATTGGCGCGGATGCTGATTTTACTGTGGTTGATCTGAAACAAAAGTTTGAAATCAAATCTGAGGATTTATTTTATCGCCACCGGCAAAGTCCTTACGTCGGGCGTTTATGGCGCGGCAAAATTATTCGCACCATTCTGCGGGGCCAAACTGTATTTAAAGATGGTAAAATTATTGGCAAACCGTTAGGACGTTTGGTCAAACCAATCCTGGGAAAATAAAATGAATGATTTATTTGGATTCACGCGCAACGTTGTCAAAGAACTTTATGCCCTGTTCACCCCGAGTGGATTTGTTCCCAGCCAGTTGCCCGGCTGGAGCAATGCGGTCTGTGTCGTGCAGATTTCGCCGGCGCTCGGCGCGCAATTTTCCCAGACCTTGATTACGCTGGCCAAAAATGGACAAGGCCGCGGCCACTCTCGCACCAATGAATATTTTGTGTATGTGCTGGAGGGAAATTGCATGGCAAAAATTGACAACAATCAACGGTCTCTGGCGGCGGGCAGTTATGTTTATCTGCCGCCGGACCGTGATTTTCAATTTGATGCTACTGCGGAAGGCGCTCGGTTATTGGTGTTTGAAAAAGTTTATCAAACTTTGCGCGGCGTGGGCATTCCGGAACCACTCGTCAAACAGGAAGGACAAGTGGCAGGACTCCCTTTCCTGGGCAATGCCGATGCGACGCTCCAAACTTTACTCCCCGACACGGCGCACTTTGACATGGCGGTGAATATTTTTACTTATCAACCTGGCGCGACGTTGCCCTTTGTCGAAACGCATATTATGGAACACGGCCTCGCCATGTTAAGCGGCCAGGGAATTTATCGGCTCGGGGCGGATTATTATCCTGTGCAAGCCGGCGACGTTATTTGGATGGCGCCGTATTGTCCTCAATGGTTTGTCGCGATGGGCAAAACTCCAGCTCGCTATATTTATTACAAAGATGTGAACCGCGCGCCGATGACTCAGTGAAACGTAAAACGTGAAACGCGAGCCGAAGAAAATTGGTTCGCAAAAAACGACTAGGCGTTCAATTAATTTCACGCATCACGTTTTACATTTTTCAACAAAATCTCGATGACTGCTCAACCACAAGTCCAAATAGATTCCACACGACTCCAGCAGGAAATTGATGAACTCGCTTTGATTTCCGAAAATCCCCCGCCCGTTGTCACGCGGATTTTATTTTCCGAAGCCGATTTAAAAGGTCGCTCTTTTGTAAAAAAGCTTTGTCAAGAAATCGGGTTGGTTTTGCGGGAAGATGCCGTTGGAAATATTTTTGCGCGTTGGATTGGAACAGAAAAAGATTTGCCGCCCGTCGCCACCGGCTCTCACATTGACGCGATTCCCAATGCTGGAAAATTCGACGGCGTGGTTGGTGTTCTCGGAGCAATCGAAGCGATTCGCGCTCTGCAACGAATTGGATTTCAACCCACACGCTCCATTGAATTAATAATTTTTACCGCCGAAGAACCGACGCGTTTTGGAATCGGCTGCCTCGGCAGCAGGCTTTTGTCTGGCGCACTCTCGCTCGAAAAAGCAGGGCAACTGCGCGACCGCGAAGGAGAATCTTTGGAACAGTGGCGAAAAAAAGTTGGATTAGAAAAACAAAGTTTGGATTCTGTTCGACTCGCAAAAAATTGTTATTCCGCTTTTGTGGAATTGCATATCGAACAAGGTCCGTTGTTGGAAAAGGAAAACATTCCAATTGGCGTTGTCGAAAAAATTTCCGCGCCCAGCACGTTGCAACTTCAATTGACGGGAATTGGCGGCCACGCTGGCGCGGTTTTGATGCCGGGTCGCCGCGACGCTTTGCTGGCTGGCGCAGAAATCGCCCTTGCTGTTGAACAAGCCGCTTTGACCAGTGGCAGTCCTGACACCGTTGGCACGACCGGCGTTTTTAATATTGAACCGGGCGCAGTCAACAGCATTCCCTGTCGCGCGTGGCTGGAAATTGATTTGCGCGACACCCAAATTTCCACACGCGATGCTGCTTTGAAAAAAGTAGAAAATTCTGTCCGCGAAATTTGTCAACGTCGCGAAATTCCTTTTGAACTGAAAAAATTAAACGTGGACGCTCCCGCAATTTGTGATTCGACGTTGGTGCAAACTGTGGTGGACAGTTGTACCGAACTCAGTTTGCCCGTAAAAAAAATAATTAGCCGCGCCTATCATGATTCACTTTTCATGGCACAAGTTTGTCCGACAACGATGATTTTTATTCCCTGTCGCGACGGTGTAAGTCATCGGCCTGACGAATATTCTTCACCCGAACAAATTAAAAATGGCGTGGCCGTTCTGGCAAAAACACTTGCTAAACTCGCGAATTCACAAGGTTAAAACTTGTTCGCTGAATAAATTTGGCTACTTTTAGAAACATGAAAACTTTTGCTCAAGTTGTCCAACTGGCGGACAAGTTGTCGCTTGAAGATCAGGAAAATCTCGTGAGCATCGTTCGTCGCCGCTTGACCGAACAACGACGCGCGGAACTGATCGAGAATGTCAAAGCGGCGCGACTGGAACACAAACTGGGCCGATGCCGCCCCGCGTCACCAAAAGAAATCATGAAAAAAATCCTGGCTTGAAAAGGCTTCTTCTTCCATCAAGCAGGTTTGCTCGCTCGGCCAAAAAATTGGTCCGCAAAAATAAAGAACTGGCGCTGGATTTGCAGATTGTCCTGGAAATGCTGGCTGAAGATGCGTTCAGCCCCAAACTTAAAACGCACAAGTTAAGCGGCAAATTGTCCGGCTCGTGGGCATGTTCGGTGGGATACGATATGAGAGTTGTCTTTCAATTCACCAAACATAAAGGCGTAGAAGCAATTCTTCTTGAAGATCTTGGTTCACACGATGTTGTTTATTAGAATCGTTTCTGTGAAAAAAAATTTACCTGCGGGAATAGAAATAAAAGCGCCCAGTGACGGCCAGTTCTCTGAAATTCTTACGCCTGACTCGCTGGAATTTCTCGCAAAAATTGTCCGCAAATTTTCCGCGCGACGTGAAGAACTTTTAGTCAGACGCATTGATCGACAAAAAGAAATTGATGGCGGCATAATGCCGGACTTCCTCGCTTTCACCAAAAATATTCGCGAAGACAAATCGTGGAAAGTTGCGCCGGTTCTGGCGGATTTGCATGATCGGCGCACCGAAATTACCGGGCCTGTTGATCGCAAAATGATTATCAATGCGCTCAATTGCGGCGCGAAAGTTTTCATGGCCGATTTTGAAGACGCCACTTCGCCAACTTGGAAAAATCTCATCGAAGGCCAGATTAATTTGCACGACGCGATAATGCGCAAAATTGATTTTACCAGCGCAGAAG